>CAYXMO010000355.1:0-3785 GCA_964465935.1 uncultured Rhizobium sp. | reverse complement strand
ACGAAGTGACCGCGGTCAAGCGCGTCGAAGGCATGCTGCTGAAGAAGGCGGCGTAATTTTTCTCTATGCGAATTGGAAAAGGGCTCGGAGAAATCCGAGCCCTTTTTTGTTGGTGTGTTTTTCAACCTTCCACACATCCATAGTCGTCATTGCCCGGCCCACGCTGTCGCTAGGCCTGTCCGGGCAACCCAATTTCTAATCGCGAGAAAATTGGGTCGCCCGCATAAAGCGGGCGATGACGAATCTTGAGGGAGAAGAATATCGGATGACACAAACCGCACACTGCGAATGGGGTCCCAACGGCGTGCTCGCGTTTCGTGGGCGTGCGGCGGTGCTCGTCATTGTCGACGTGTTGTCGTTCTCGACGGCGGTGGACATCGCGGTGGCGCGTGGGGCTGAGATCGTGCCCTTCCCGCTTGGCGACGCCGACGCCGCGGCGAAAGCCGCGGCAGCGGCCAGTGCCGTGCTCGCAAGCCCCCAGCGTGCCGCCGGCGGGCAATATTCCCTGGCGCCGGCGTCGCTGACCGCGATCCCGGCGGGAACGCGGCTGCTGCTGCCGTCGCCCAACGGCTCGAAATTGTCGCTGATGGGCGGCACGGCGAAGGTGTTCGCGGGCTGCCTGCGCAATACCCGCGCGGTGGCGGCAGCGGCGCTGCAAGCGGCGCAGGGCGGCGACATCGCCGTCATCCCGGCGGGCGAGCGCTGGCGCGCGGACGACAGCCTGCGGCCCGCGATCGAAGACCTGCTCGGCGCCGGCGCGATCCTCGATGCCCTGGGGCTGGCGCTGTCGCCCGAAGCGCAGGTCGCGCGCGATGCCTATGTCAGCGCCAAGCCGCAGCTTGCCGACACGATCCGCGCCTCGATCTCGGGACGGGAGCTGATCGGCCGCGACTCTGCGCAAGACGTCGAACTCGCCGTCCGGCAGGACGTAAGCACGGCGGCGCCGCGCCTGACGGACGGCATCTATCGCCATATGTCGGCGTAACCCGTCACTGGCTCTTCAGGTACTCGACCAGATCCCAGCGCTCGGCTTCGGTCAGGGCTGGCAGCGGCTTGCCATCGGCGCCGGTCGTGTCGTGCGTGCCGTATTCGTGGCCGGCGTTGCTGTTGCCCATCTTGCTGGTGAGGAAGGTGAAGCCCTGATAGCCCGCGGGCTTGAAGCCGACCTTGTGCGGATCGAACTCGCGCGATCCGACCTGGAAGCTCGCCGGGCGCTGCTCCGCCGGCAGCAGCAGGTCGTACAGGGTCGGGACCGAGCCATTGTGCAGGTACGGCGCCGTCGCCCAGATGCCGTCGAGGGCGCGGCCCTTGTACGAGACGTCGGACGCGATCGGCTCCGCCGAGGTGTCGGGGTGATAGTCGCCGTTCTTGAGCGAGGGCGAGATGTTGTTGTTGCGCAGCGAGAAGATCACGTCGTAGAGCCATTCGGCGAAGCGCTGCGGCCACCATTTGTCGGCGTCGGGCGTCGCGACCACGCCGGTGACGGTCTTGGTGAGCAGCGCCGCGACCGGCGCCTTCTTGTTGAGCAGCAAGGGTCCGGCGCCGACCGTGACGTAAGTGTTGCGCACGATGCCGCTATAGCCCTCATAGCCGACGCTGTTCTTGGCCATCATGTCGTCGGTCTTGATACGATCCTGGGCCGAGAAATGCGCCACGATGCGGCGGTTCGGATCGGTGGGATCGATCTCGGCGTGACAGGCGGCGCAATAGCGTTCGAACAGCGCCTTGCCGCGCCACGCCTTGTCCCAGTCGATCTTGCCCAGATAGTTCTGCGGCCACGCCGGGCGCTGCAGCGATTTCAGCTTGTCCTCGATCAGCGCGATGTTGTGGACGTTGACCGACGAGAAATAGTCGATGGGGTGGCCGTTGAACAAACCCTGGCCGCTGAACACGCCGGCGACGGTCCAATGATCGGAGCGCGACCAGTTCATCGTCCCGAACACGCCGACGACCTCGCCGACATTGCGCCCCATGGGGCCGAGGCCGGCATTGGAAGCGATGCCGTTCCATTGCACGTAGTCGTGCTGCGGGATGTCCCAGACGAAGGGATAGCTCACCGGCGCGTTGGGCGGATTGAATACGGTGTTGCGGAAATAGAGGACCTTCTTGAGCCCGCCGAAGCCTTCGCCGGCGAGCTTGACCATCGTCGCCAGCAAGGCGTCGCGGTCGTTGCCGTCGAGCACGTGCTTCTTGCGCATCGAGTCCAGCACCGCATTGAAGCCGCAGCGGTCGAGATCGGCATTGGTCAGCTTGCCCTGGTTGATCAGCTCGGCCTTGGCGGCGTCGAGATCGGCGACGGTCAGGACGTATTGCAGGACCTGGTTGTAGATGCGGCCGAAGGCGTCGAGGCGGGCATAGCCGTAGGTCGTGTCGCTGCGGTTGACGATGCGGTAGGTCTGCAGCCGCACCGCGTATTTGTCGAGGTCGGCGAGCACGTCCTGTTCGCTGCCGTAATGGCCCAGCGCCAGCACGTTCTTGACGAAGCGCGCCTGCAGCCCCGGATTCTTCTTGCCGTCATTGGCGCGCCACAGATCGGCGGCGAGATCGGTCAGCATCGTGTCCATGTCGGCCATGGCGGGACCGCCGTCGATGCGGATGCCGACACCTTTGTAGTTCACCTGGTTGGTGTGGCAGGCCGCACAGGTGAAGCCCATGAAGTCCTTGCCCTGGTAGTTGTCCTTGACGATGCCGACCGGCAGGCCGTCGGGATTGCTGTAGGTCGGCTTGCGCACCAGGTAGCGGTATTTGTTGTTCATGTTCTCGTTGTCGCGGAACAACGCGCCGTTCGGCCGCTCGAGAACGAGGAAGAAGTCGTAGGGGATGAGGTCGGAGCCCTGGGTGACGCTGTCGTACCAGAGCGTGTCTTTCGCCTGCCAGGCCTGATCGAGGAAGACGATTTTGTTGGCGACATCGCCATAGACGTCGGTCTGGACGATAGTGGCGCCACGGTCCGGATCGTCGTCCCAGAACGCCCAGATGTTGCGGACATAGTTGGAGACGAACACCAGCAGGAAGACGGCGGCGGTCAGCGCGAGGAGGCGCCAATACCAGCGCCACGCCATGAACTTGCGCCCCAGATTTTCCAGCCAGCGGAAGAAGTTGCGCATGGCGTCCCCCAATACTGATTCTTCAGTCCCGAATTCAGTCTATAGGAGTTAACCATGACGCCAACCGCAAATAAAAGGCTGGCGGCCCAGAATGGGCGGCGGCAGCGGGTGAAAATGTTTCAGCGGCGACGCGGCCAGCTCACGGCACGACTTCGACCGCCTGCGGATTGGCGACTTCGATTTCCGGGCCGTTGAGCCATTGGACGATGCCGCGCACCCGGACGGTCTGCCCGGCATAGCTGCGCGGATCGACGCCGGTGCGGCGGAAATTCGCCATGTCCTCGGGCCGGACCGCTACGGTGAAGTCGCTGCGCCATTCGGCACCGAAATTGAGATAGGCGCGGCCGTTCTTGAGCCCAGTGCCCAGCACCTTGCCCTGCACGATCTGGAAGCTGCCGACATCGTGCGCGACGTTTTCGGGATTGCGGATCGCATAGGCCGGCAGCGCCCAGAGCCCGGCGCGGGCGGCGCGCCCCTGCGCTTCGGCGGCGAATAGTTCGGCGGCGCATTCGGTGCGGTCCGGCGCGATGGAGACGCGCGCCAGCCCGCTCTTCAGAAGCGCGACCTGAATCCAGATGTTGTCGGCGGCGAAGAGCTGGCCGCGGACGCGGTCGTAGCGGTCTTCCTTGGGCGCGATGGCGGTAAGGGTCAGCGGCGGCTGGTGCAGCAGGCTGGCCA
>CAYXMO010000354.1:0-3788 GCA_964465935.1 uncultured Rhizobium sp. | reverse complement strand
GTGCCGGCGCGCCGCACCGCGCTCAGCCATGAGCTGTTCCACGGCCTTTCGCCCGAGGAATTCACCAAGGAAGCCAAGTCGTTGGCGGACGCCGAGGCGATGACCCCGGCGGTGCGCGCCCGGCTGGAAGCCCAGCTGGTCGAGCGCCTGAAGACCCCCGTCGACACGCCCAGCTGGGGCCCCGACTGGGTGCGCCATGGCGAACGCGTCTCGGCCGCCAACCAGGGCGAGAAGCCCGGCCGCTTCGCCGCCTGGTTCGGCAAGAAGGACGAGGAAGCGGAAGGGGGCGGGGAAGACGACGGCCGTCCCGATCCGCTCAACATGGTCGAGCGCGACGACGCCTCGATCATCATGCGCAACATGGAGAAGAGCCGGCAGGTCGCGCATTACCGCCCGCTCTACATCGCCGCCGCTGTGCTTGCCGTGCTGGTGATGGGCCTTGCCATGTTCGTCGACTACCAGATCATCCGCGGCGACGTGTGGACGCGCGCGCTGTCCAACGAGTTCATGGTGGTGCCGGCGTCGCTGCAGAATTCGGTGATCTTCAAGAGTCTGCAAGTCATCTTCGCGGTGCTGATCATCCATTTCTTCCTCAAGATGACGGGCGCCTATGGCCGCAACGCGATGATCGGCGTCGCCTTCGTGCTGGCGCTGGTGATGATCGGCGGCCTCGGCTATCTCGTCGCCTACAACAACATGGCGGGCGCGACCTCGGCGACGCTGGAAACGCCGCGCGACGACGGCGCCAGCGGCGCCGGCGGCACCAACTCCATCGATGCGCTGTTCTCCAAGCCCACCGAACCGCCACATGGCGGGGCCACGCTGATGCCGGCCAATTCGGCGGATGGCGTTTCGCTCGGCCTGCCCAAGCTGTCGACGACCTCGCTCGCCAACGCGGATTCGTGGTTCTGGCTCGCCTTTGCCAGCGTGATCTTCTTCATCGTCACGACGGTGGCGGCGCTCTACATGCTGACGGCGGAGTCCAATGTGCGCAACCTGCACATCGCCGGCGACTACAAGCATCGCCAGCGCCAGTTCGCGCAGCTCCATCTCCTGCAACTGGCGGACCGGCGGTCCTAAGCGGCTCCCATGAACATCGTCCTGGCGTTGGTCACGGCTGTCGGACTGCTCGGCGGCGGCGCCTATGCCGTGCAGTCGGCACGCAACGCCGACATCGCGGTGGCATCGCTCAGCGACGAAGCGGCGCTGGCGCCGCGGCGCGTCATCATCGGGCTCGACATCTCCAAGAGCAATCCCTTGGTCGACGACGCGGCGTTCGCCTCCAAGGTTGCGGCCCGCATCGCCAATGTCGTGCGCGGGCTGGGCATGGCGTCGGAAGTGCATGTGCGCACCTTCGGCAGCTACGACGCCTCGTCGAACAATTTCTACTATGACGCGCTGATCAGCGCCCGGAACCGGCCCGAGCATGTCGCAGCCGAGATCCAGAAGCTGATCTCCGGCACGCCTTATCTGGTGGGAAGCGGCAAGTGGCGCTCGCAGTCCAACACCAACATCCTCGCCTTCCTCGACAATGTCAGCCAAAGCATTGGCTGCGGCGGCCTGCCGACCACGGTGGTGCTGGCGTCCGATGGGATCGAAGATTCGGAGTATGTCCGCCTGCAGCAGGCCGGTGCGCATCTGCCGGCGCCGGCGGGGCGGCCATTCCGCGGCTGCACCGAGATGCAGATCCTGGGCATCGGCCAGGGCACCCGCAGCCCGATCGTCACGACGCGCCTTAGGACCGAGTGGACCCGCTGGGCCGCCGCCGCCGGCTTTGGCCGGTTCATCGGGCTGAACGACTGGTGAGAACCCAGCGCTGAGCCCTTCCTGCCGGCTTCGGCAACATAATTGTTCCTCAAAAATCGACTCCCCCCTCCCCCTCCCCTTCCAGCCTCTTGAAATAGATAACTCTATAGCATAGAGTTATCTGGCTACGAAGCTGGAGCGACCTTCTTGTCCCTCACCCCCAACGAAGCGGCGGATGCGCTTCGCGATATCGAAACCACCGCCAAGCGCAGCGGCGAAGCCTTCGGCTACCGCATGTCGGCGCCGTTTCTCATGATCTGGGGCATGGTGTGGATCGTCGGGTACACCGGGACCGACATCACTGCGCGATACGCCGGCCTTGTGTGGATGTGCGCGATTGTCGGCGGCACGATCGCGAGCGCGCTTGTCGGGCGTGCGATCGGGCCGGGGCGCGCGCGCCAGGGCTGGCGCTATGCCGCCCTCACCGCGATCATCTGGCTGTTTCTGTTCGGCACCTATGCCGTGATGGGCCCGATCTCCGGCCGGCAACAGGGCGCCTTCGTGCCGCTGCTGATCGCGGCGATCTATGCCGGCTTCGGTCTGTGGATCGGCGCGCGCTATGTCGTGACCGGGATCGCCGTCGCTGCCCTGACGCTGTTCGGGTTCTTCTACGTTCGCGAGCATTTCAATCTCTACATGGCCGCGGTCGGCGGCGGCGGACTGGTCCTGGTCGGCATCTGGCTGCGGAGCGCCTGACCGTGGAACAGCCCGACGCGACGATCCATCAGCCGGTGCGCCTGAAGATCATGGCGGCGCTGCGCGCGCTGCCCGAAGGCGAGATGCTGGAATTCGTCAAGCTCAAGAACATCGCCGGCGCGACCGAAGGCAATCTTGGCGCCCACATCACGACGCTGGAAAGCGCCGGCTATGTCGGGGTCGAAAAGGATTTCGCCGGCAAGCGTCCGCGCACCCGCGTCGCGCTGACGAGGGCCGGCCGCCGCGCCTTCGAAGACTACGTCGCCTATCTGCGCGACATCCTCAATCCCTGAAAGAGTTCGGACCATGCCCATCTATTTCAGCGAAATCGGCGCCCTGCACTTCTTCTCAGCCTGCGCGTCGCTCGGTCTCGGCCTGCTGGTGCTGCTGCTGCGCAAGGGGACCAGGACGCATCGCGCCTTCGGCCTGCTCTATGCCTTCGCCATGCTGGCGGTGAACGCGTCGGCGCTGATGCTGTTTCACCTGACCGGGCGCTTCGGTGTGTTCCACGCGCTGGCGCTGCTCAGCCTCTCGGGCATCGTCGCCGGCGTGTCGGCGACGATCTTCCGCTGGAAGAACTGGCTCTATTCGCACTACCGCGCCATGAGCATGTCCTATGTCGGACTCCTGGCTGCCGCCAGCGCCGAAGCGATGGTGCGCATCCCGGCCTTGCATGTGCGCACCGCGTCGATGGGCATCGCGATCGGCGTCGGCATCGCAATTCTGTTCACCATCGGTGGCACGATGCTGGTGCGCCGCCTGATGCCGGCGGCGCTCGCCGCCGTGCAGAGGTAAAGGACCCTTGACATCGTCTCTTCTGAATGTAAAGTATACTTTACATCCCTGGAGTACCCCATGCCGCGCCTCAAAGACGTCCTGACCGGTTTTCTTGTCGCCTTGGTGCTGTCGCTCGGCGCCGCGCATGCCGCCGACCCGCCGCGGCTATATGCCGACAGCACCCTGGCGATGCAGGACCGCTTCAGCGACGAGATCGTGGGCACGGGTCCCGATCTCGTCTTCATTCCGGGCCTCGCCTCGTCGCGCGCCACCTGGAGCCCGACGGCGGACCGGCTGAAAGCGCATTACCGCCTGCACCTGATCCAGATCGCGGGCTTTGCCGGCGAACCGGTGCGCGGCAATGCCGGCGGCGATGTTCTCGTTCCCACAGCGGAGGCGCTCGACGCCTATCTGGTGGCGCAGCACCTGACGCCGGCGACGCTGATCGGTCATTCGCTGGGCGGCACCATGGCGCTCTATCTCGCCGAACATCATGGCGATCACCTCAA
>CAYXMO010000353.1:0-3827 GCA_964465935.1 uncultured Rhizobium sp. | reverse complement strand
ATGGGCTTGCCGGTCTTCTCCACGACCTGCGCGTCTTCGACGTTCCAGTAGTCCGCCTTGACCATCACTTGCCTTCGAACTTCGGAGTCCGCTTCTCGACGAAGGCGAGCATGCCTTCGCGGGCGTCCTTGGTGCGCATCAAAGGCAGGAGCTGGAGATAGACGTGGTGCACATGCTCGTCGAACGGCTCGCTGAGGCCCATGCGCATCATGCGCTTGGCGGCGGCGACGGCAAGCGGGGCGTTGGCCGCGATCTCCGATGCCAGGGCGCGGGCGCGCGGCATCAGTTCGGCATCGGGCACGACCTCGCTGGCGAGGCCCATCGCGACGCATTCCTTGGCGGGCAAGGTGCGGCCGGTGAAGATGATCTTGGCGGCCTGTTCCCAGCCGAGCAGCCGCGGCAACAGCCAGGTGCCGCCGCTCTCGGGCAGGATGCCGCGCTTGGCGAAGGAGAGCGCCAGCTTGGAGGACTCCGCCATGATGCGGATGTCGCAGCCGATGGCGGTGTCGGCGCCATAGCCCGCCGCGCCGCCGTTGATGGCGCAGATCACCGGCGTGTTGATGCTGTGCAGGACGGTGGGCGGTGTGTTGCGCAGGTCCAGATCGGTGGCGCCGGCGCCGCTGCCGATGCCCATGCCGGTGCCTTCGGTCGCCTGGCGCAGGTCGAGCCCGGCGCAGAAGGCGCGGCCCGTGCCGGTCAGGATGATGCAGCGCACGTCCGAATCCTTGTCGGCGGCGAGCAGGCATTCCGACAGCCGCGCCAGCATCGGGCCGCTGATCGTGTTCATGCGGCCGGGCGCGTTCAGCGTGACGGTCGCGATGTGCTCGCTGACGTCGTAGAGGACTTCGTCGCTGACGATGCGTTCGGGCTTGTTCATGGCGCTCTCCCAGTTTCTGGAAGACAGCGTAAGCCCGGAAGGTGTGTTTGGCGAGGCTTCCGCTAGGGCGTCGTCAACTCGGCGGTGGGGCGTGCATGTAGGATTCGACCAGCGACCCCGCGACCAGGCGCCAGCCGTCGACCAGGACGAAAAAGATCAATTTGAACGGCAAAGAAATAATCACCGGCGGCAGCATCATCATGCCCATGCTCATCAGGATCGAGGCCACCGCCATGTCGATGATCAGGAACGGCACGAAGATGAGGAAGCCGATCTCGAAGGCGCGCTTGAGCTCGCTAAGCATGAAGGCCGGCGCGAGCGTGCTGAGCGCGACCTGATCGGCCTGCTTGGGTGGCGCGCTGTGGCTCATGTCGAGGAAGAGCTTCAAATCCGACTCGCGGACATGCGCCATCATGAACTTCTTCATCGGCGAGGCGGCGCGATCGAACGCCTGTTCGGTGGTGATCTGGTTGTTGACCAGCGGCACGATGCCTTGGTTATAGGCGTCCTTCAGCGTCGGCGTCATCACGAACAAGGTGAGGAACAGCGACAGCGACACGATCACGGCGTTGGGCGGGCTCTGCTGCAGGCCGAGCGCGGTGCGCAGCAGCGACAGGACCACGACCATGCGCACGAAGCTGGTCATCATGATCAGGATCGAGGGCGCGATCGACAGGATCGTGATCAGCGCCACGATCTGCATGATCTTGTCGGTGAACATGCCGCCGCCCGACAGATCGATGTTGAGGCCCCCGCCAGTAGAGGCGGTGGCGCCCGTCGTCGCGGCGGCGACGGCGTTGGCGGCGGGCGAGGCGGCATAGGCGGCGTGCGGCACGACCAGCACCGCGAGCAGCAAGGTGACGAGGATGACGGAGAACTTCTTCACGCCGCGACCTCATTGTGCAGCAGCGCCGTGATCGGCATCGGCGCGGCGGCGATGCCGGCTTCGATGACGCTGGTGCCTTCGGGGCCGGTGAGCACCAGATGCTCGACATTGTCGCGGCGGACGATGAGCAGGCGCTGGCGCGGACCGAGATTCAGCGTTTCCACGACGGCGAGGCGGCGCACCGCGGACGGCTTGATCAGGTTGCCGAGCCCGCCGACGCCGAAGCGGCGCGCGGCAAGCGCGGCGGCGCCGACCAGGCCGAGCACCAGAAGCAGAGCGCCGAAATAGCGCGCGAAATCCATCACATCCATGCGCGCATACAAGACCGTCAAGCTTAATCGCGCGTTAAAAAGCGACAGATTTTGCCCGGCAGGTATTTCCACCAGCGTTAAGCGCGGCTTAATCGTTCGGGCGCATCGTGCCGGTTCTTAGGGCTAATTTTCCGTATACGGAGAACAGGTCGATGGCCGTGGACATGAACAGCATGCCGCTTCTGGCGATGCTCAAGCAGCGCATGAGCTGGCTCAGCGCGCGGCAGAACGTGCTGGCGCAGAACGTCGCCAATGCCGACACCCCGGGCTACACGGCGCGCGATTTGAAGCCGGTCAATTTCGCGGACATCCTCAGGGGCGCGACCACCGCGCCGCAGTTCCAGGGCGGCATGATCACCACCGATCCGCGCCACATCTCGCTCAAGCCGCAGGGCGCCGGCGACTACAGCGACGTCGCCTCGCCCGACGTCGCCTCCAACCCGAACGGCAATTCGGTGTCGCTGGAGCAGGAGATGATCCGCGTCTCCGACACCCAGGCCGAGTACCAGGCGGCGAGCAACCTCTACGCCAAGGCGATCGACATGATGAAGACCGCGATCGGCCGCGGCGGCTGAAGGAGAAAGCCATGGACTTCACGACATCCCTCATCGTCGCCGCGTCCGGCATGCGCGCCCAATCGGACCGCATGCGCATCATCGCGGAGAACATCGCCAACGCGAACTCGACCGCGGCGACGCCGGGCGGCGATCCCTATCGCCGCAAGATCGCCACCGTGAAGAGCGAGTTCGACCGCGAGCTCAACGCCACGCTGGTGACGCCGGGCAAGCCGGTGGCCGACAATTCGGAATTCCGCACGCAGTACGATCCGGGCAACCCCAACGCCGACGCCAAGGGCTACGTCAAGCTGCCCAACGTCAACGCGCTGGTCGAAATCATGGACATGCGCGAGGCGCAGCGATCCTACGAAGCCGATCTGACGGTGATGGACGCCTCCAAGGCGATGCTGACACGCACCGTCGACCTGCTGCGCAAATAAGGAGACCTAAGCCATGGCCATTCCCGCCGTCGCCGCCGCCGCCTATCAGGCGATCGCCAATATCGGAACCGCCGGCGCCGGCGGCGCAGGCAGCGCCGCGACCGCTGGGGCAACCGGCGCCGGAGCCGGCGATTTCTCGAACTTCCTGTCCAATGCGCTGAAGGACGGCATGGGCACGATGAAGCAAGGCGAGACCATGGCGGCGCGCCAGGTCAGCGGCCAGGCCAACATCGTCGACGTCGTCAGCGCCGTGAACCAGGCCGAGATCACCTTGGATACGGTGGTCGCGGTGCGCGACAAGGTCGTGCAGGCCTATCAGTCCATCATGAACATGCCGATCTGACGAGCACAGCAGCCATGACACCCGCCGACTCCATCGACTTCGCGCGTTCCGCCATCCTCGTCCTGCTCGAGGTCATCACGCCCGCCATGCTGACGGCGCTGGTCGTGGGCCTCGGCATCGGCCTGCTGCAGGCGCTGACCCAGATCCAGGAAATGACGCTGGTGTTCGTGCCCAAGATCGTCGCGATCTTCATCGTGCTTCTGATCTCGCTGCCCTTCGCCGGCGCGGCGATGAACGGGCTGATGGTCGACATCGCGCAGCGGATCGCGGCGTACTGACGGCGCGCCCGTGCACATCCACCTCCCCGAACTCTCCGGCATCATCCTCACCTATCTGCTCGTCTTCGCGCGCACGGGTTCGATGATGATGCTGCTGCCCGCCATCGGCGAAGGCGGCATTCCGGCGCGGGTGCG
>CAYXMO010000352.1:0-3837 GCA_964465935.1 uncultured Rhizobium sp. | reverse complement strand
GCTGGTCGAGGCGTTCGCGCGCCAGGGCTGGATCGTGCGCGCCGGGCCGGCGAAGACCTATGTGCTGAGCGATGCCGGGCGCGGCTGGTATGCGCGCGCCGTCGCTGCCGAGGCGCCGTTCGCGGCGCAGCACCAGCTGCGCCGGCGCAAGCTCGTCCGCGACGCGCTGGGGCGCGACCGTCCCGTCACGGTGGACGAGGGCGAGTCGCCCTTGGCGCGGCTCAAGGCGCGCGGCCTGATCGACGCGATGCAGTTCGACGCCGGCGAGAAGCTGCGCGCCGATTTCACGCTGGCGGGCCTGACGCCCAGGGTCGGCGTCGACTATGCCGCGCCGCTGCAGACGCGCACGCGCGGCAAGCTGGCGTCGCGGCTGATGACCGACAGCGTGCTCGCCGCCAAGCAGCGCTTCAGCGCGGCGATGCGCGCGGTGGGGCCGGGCCTGTCGGACTTGCTGTTCGACGTCTGCTGTCATTGGCGCGGGCTGGAAGAGGCGGAAGCGGCCAAGGGCTGGCCGGGCCGCTCGGGCCGCGTCGTGCTCGGTATCGCGCTCGACCGCCTGGCGGAGCATTACGGCATGAAGGTGCGCGGCGCCGCGAAGCTGCGGGCGTGGGCGATGGAGGAAGACAGCTAGCGCGGCGTATCGCGTCGATAAAGTTCGACTCCATTCATCGTGACGGACAGCAGATCCCACTGGGCGCCACCTATAGGTGCTTTGAGTCTTCTCACGCGCACTTCGCCAACCGCTTCACCGGTGTCGCGCGCCAAAATCGTGTAGCTGTAGATGGAGACGAGGGGTCGACCTTTTCCGGGCGACCGGAACCGCTCAATGGATTTGCGCTGCAAGACATGCTGCAAGGAATCGAATTTTCCGTCGAAAAGAAAACTTGCGGCATTGTCGCGAGGATACGAAATGCGGACGACGTTACCGCCTGTCTTTGTCTCGAACACAGTCGTAGCTCGTTCCACAAGATGTGATGCCCATTGCGGGACGGACTTTCCTCCAACGACACGCCACCGATGACGATCGCCGATCCGCAACACTTCGCAAAAAGGTTCGAGGCGGGCGCCTAGCCCTTCGCGGTAAGAGTTGTCGAACAGCACGGCGCGATCAGACTGCGCAATAGCTTGTGGAAGCAGGGCCATGGTTCGTGCATATCGCGCCACAATTCGGTCGTGCGGGACGTCGTGACCGCCCTCGGCTACCCTTTGACGAACGCGCTCGACGTTCAATTCAGGTGTCTCTGTGGCGACGAAATACAGGGCGATTGCGTAACCAGCGGTGCGGGCTTGAGCCAGTGTCGCAATCTTGCTCTCGTGCGACATGACGGTTTCAAAGGCAAAACTTCTTCGCTCTGCGAGGCAATCCTGGCGCTGCTGATCCGCAATCCGCTGTGCGGCCGCCACGCGTTGATCGTAAGTGCCGGCGAGGCCCTCGGCGATCACATCGGGATTGATATAGAATCCGAAATCGACACCATCTTCGATCAATTGGCGTGTGAGGGTGGTTTTTCCAGAGCCATTCGGTCCGGCAATGATGACCAGAATCGGTCGGTCCGTCATGCTAGCTTCTGGGCGCGCCCCTTATTGGCATTTGTTTGCGCGTTTGTGTCCTTGCCGACTTCCAGTGCAGCAACGGAAATGCCGACAGCTTGCGCGCGACGGGTGGCCTTCCGTGCCGCTTTTTTGGCGCTCTCAGCCAGTTCTTCGATCGAGACCGTCAGGGGTGACTTCGATTTGGTAGCCATGTCGGCAATGTAGCACGCCGGACATAGAAAGTCACCGGTTGCGAAGACGAGATCTACAACCGCATCAAATATCGATGCACCCCATCCAGCACCAGCTCCGCCTTCTGGTTATGCACCGTCGCGCGCATCGCGACGATGCCGGTGGTGCGCTGGCGCGTCAGCTCACTGATCGTCAGCGCCGGATAGAGCGTGTCGCCGGGATAGACCGCCTTCAAGAACTTTGCGTTGACCTCGATGAAGCCGATCAGCTTCTCGCCGATGACATGCGGGAACAGGCCGGCGCCCGCCGCGGTGAACGCCAGCACCTGCAGCCCATGCGCCAGCGGCGCAGGATAGCCGAGCTTGCGGCAATACTCGACATCGTAATGGATCGGATGGTTGTCTAGGCTCACCGTCTGGAAGGCGGCGAAATTGGCGTCGCCGAGGGTGCGCGAGGGGATGGCGAACACCTCGCCGACTTTGAGTTCGTCGAAGCCGCGCAGCGGCACGACGCGATGATCGTCGGGATTAAAGCTCATCCCCCTTCTTAAGCCGGCGCGGGCGCCGAGGAAATCCCGCTCCCCCGGCCGCTGCTGCGGCCAGGGGAGGGGTCTTCACACCGATGGGGGGACACCGGCTGGAGGTTCGGTTCAGTGCATCTTGGTGCGGTTGGCTTCGAGATCGGCGCGGACCTGGTCCATGCTGCGGACCGCGAAGCGCTGGAAGCCGTCGAGGATCGAGAGCCCGCCGGCGCAGGCGGTAGCATGCGCGGCGCAGGCCGCGGCCACATCCGGCACCATCGCGGCGGCGCCGGCCGGCGCGCTGGTTTGCGGCGGCGCCTCGATCAGCGCCGCGATGCTGGTGGGCGCCGGTGCCGACGGTGCCGCCGCCGACGGCAGCAGGGCGGCAAGGCCGCTGCCCGGCCGTCCGAAGCCGAGATCCGGCTCATGCGGCATCAGAAGCGATACCAGTCCAATCCAGAAGATCGCGCGCAGGATCATGTTCGAGACACCCTCACCACAAGCCTTTTCGGCTCTTATGCGAGGATCATGCGCGCGGCCCTTTGATACGAACTGAAACGAATCGGTAAAGTTCAAAACAATCCGGTTAATTCAGACACTTGGCGTTAATCGGGCTAACAATTGTCTGAAGATTATCGGCGCCTTTGAGGCAAGTTTTGTCCGCCTTTGAGACAAAGTTGGCGCGAGCTTGAATCAAATTTGAATCGAATTGTGCGGTTATGGGACGGCGCGGCACGCCATCCTTCGAGGCTCGCTTCGCTCGTACCTCAGGATGACGTGACGGCTGCAGTAGGCCGTCACCCTGAGGTGCGAGCCGTCCGTAGCGACAGCGTACGGACGGCCGAGCCTCGAAGGGCGACGAGCCGTCTACGGGACCTCACCGGAACCCGCTCTACGAATACGGCGTGCCGTCCTTGTGGGTGAAGCGGCCGTCGGCGTTGCTGCTCATCATGTCGATGTCGGAGCAGGTGGTGACGTCGGCCGGCTGGCGCGAGCCGGCTTCGAGATAGACCGCGGTCGCGCCCGCGCGGTTGATCAGGTGATGGCCGTTGCCGCTGCCCTTGGGAAAGGCGGCGCAGTCGCCGGCGCGCAGCAGCGTCTCGCCGCCGTCCTCGATCAGCGTCAGCTCGCCTTCGAGCACATAGACGAACTCGTCTTCGTGGCTGTGCCAGTGGCGCTGGCTCGACCAGTTGCCGGGCGGCAGGCGCATGAGGTTGACGCCGAAATCCTTGAGGCCCCCGGCATCGCCCAGCCGCTGGCGGATGCGCGCCGCGCTGACGGCGTTGAACGGCGGCGGATAGCCGGTGCCTTTGCGCTGCGGCACGGCGGCGACGTCGATCTTGGGCATGGTGGTCCTCCCGGCGATCCGCGCCTTTGCGCGGCCTGCCCAGGCGGCCTATCACAATCGGTTCGGAGAAAACATGGCGCCGCGGGTTATCCCGCCGCCGGCAGTTCCACCGTCGCGGCGAAGCCTTTGCCGGCGTCGCTGGCGAGGCTCAGCGCGCCGCCATGCAGCTCGGCAAACGCCTTGACGAGGGTCAGGCCGAGGCCCGCGCCATGGGCGTGGTCGGTGGTGCCGCGGCCGACCTGCT
>CAYXMO010000351.1:0-3844 GCA_964465935.1 uncultured Rhizobium sp. | reverse complement strand
TGCGGATAGCGAGCGGTGAGCCTTGCAACCAGTTCGGACTTGATCATCCCCTGCCCCGGGAAACGCCGAACGCAGAATCCCCCGCCCCGGCACCGTTAACTTTGGCAAGTTAGGGCCGGCGCGTCAATCGAAGCTACTGAAAAGCCAGCACTTTTTTAGGCGGTGTGCGGAAGTTCCGGCCCCTTTGCACCCTCTCTTACAGGCCGGTGGCGACCGCGCCTCCCCATTTTGGGGTGCGAACGCGCTAGGCTGCGGCGATGGCGGCAGCTGGGGGGTCGATCGGCAGCGCCACCGTCACCGTGGTGCCCTGGCCCTCCACGCTCTCGATCCGGAAGATGCCGCCATGAAGGTCGGTCAGGCCGCGCACCAGGGCTAGACCGAGGCCGGTGCCGGCGTGCTTGCCCGAATTGTTGGAGAGCTGGACGAAGGGGTTGCCGATGCGGCCGATCTCGGCCGCGGATATGCCCACCCCGGTGTCCGCCACCGCGAAATGACAGAGCCGGCCGTCGCCGCTGACCTGGACGGTGACGCGGCCGCCCCTGGGGGTGAACTTGATGGCGTTCGACAGCAGGTTGAGCAGGATCTGCTTCACGGCGCGCCGGTCGGCGCTGAGGCCGCAGGGTGCGCCGGCGAGATCGCTGACCAGCGCGATGCCACCGGCGGCGGCACGCTCCGCCATCAGCTCGGTGCATTCGCGGATGAGGGAGGCGGTGTCGAGCCGCTCGCGGTGCAGTTCCAGCTTGCCGGCCTCGATCTTCGACATGTCGAGGATGTCGCCGATGAGGTCGAGCAGATGGGAGCCGGCGCTGTGGATCAGGCCGGCATATTCGCGGTAGCGCGGATCGCCGCTGGGTCCGAACATCTGCGCCGCGATGATCTCGGAAAAGCCGAGCACGGCGTTGAGCGGCGTGCGCAGCTCATGGCTCATATTGGCGAGGAAGGCGGATTTGGAGTGGCTGGCGTTCTCGGCGACTTCCTTGGCCAGGAAGGCTTCCTCGCGCGCCGCCTCGGCGCGGGCGGCGGACAGCGCAAGCCCCTTCTCCAGCTTGCGGCGCTCTTCCAGCGCGGCGCCGGCCAGAATGATGGTGAAGCCGATCACGGCGTAATAGAGCTGGATGATCGCGATGCGGACGCTGACGCTGTGACCCATCAGGCCGCCCGAAGTGTGGCCGGTGAGCGTCAGCGTGAAGGTGATGGCGACGGCCAGCAGCAGCCCCAGGGCGCCGCCGGCGAAGCCGCGGCGGAAGGTGAGCAGCACCAGGACGGGGACGTAGAGAAAGCTCGGCGTCCAGGGCGGCAAGGCATAGCAGATGCCGCCGACCACGAAGACGCCGGACAGCAGGCCGGCGGTCAACCCGCGCTCGCCGCGCGCGAACATTCCGGCGAAGGCACCGGCCCGCACGCACATGAAGAACGGCACCAGGAGGCTGAGGCCCAGGGCATCGGCGCCGAACCAGGTGGCGAAGGTCGGCCAGAACGGCGCACCCGCCGAGGCCTGCAGCGTCGCCGCGGCAAGCGCGGACGAGACGCCGCACGCCGCGCCGACCAGCGCGTAGAAGGTGACGAGCACTTCGGTGTTGCTGAAATTGCGGTCGAAGCCGAGCCAGCGCAGCGGCCAGGCGACGATCAGCACCTCGACGGCATTGGCCAGCGACAGCCCGGCGGCGCGCGTCACCTGGTCGCCCGCGAGGACGTCCGCGGCGAAATTGGCGAGAAAGACGATGCCGAGAATCTCGAGCCAGAGCCGGCGCGGACGCTTGAGCATCGCGGCCAGCACGATGGCGTTGCTGACCCAGATGGTCGAGACCCGTCCCGAATGCATGATGAGCGCGATGCAGCCCCAGGAGGCGGCGAACACCGCAAGACCGAGCATCGCCAGGAAAGCCGGCGTGCTGCGAACGCTTGCGAAGAAGCGCGGCATGGCAGTCAGTGCGGACGCGTTCAAGCAAAGCCCCGGGGAACCTGGACCGCAAAACTACCGGTTGCAGATATAATGGGGCGTTAAGCGCGGCGTTTCTTGGGACCGGTGACAATCGGCTTAAGGGTAGAATTACGCAGCGATTTCTTGGATTTTCGCGCCGGTGCCGCGGCGGCCTGCTGCGCCGCGGCGGCGAGCCAATGGCCGAGGGTCTTGCGGTCGGACAGCATGGCGTCGGGCACGACGACATAGGTTTTGCTCACCGGGGCGCCCGGTTCGTATTGCAGCGGCTTGGCGCCCTTGTGCTTGAGAAGCGCGGCATGGTCGTCGCCGGCGAGCTTTACGGCGAGGCCGATGTCGGAAAGCGAGACGCACATACGGTCGTCGGCATAGACGCCGATGCCGCCGAACATCGGCTTGAACCGCCAGTCGACATGCGGCGGCATCGCCGCTTGCATCGTCTTCTGAAGCGCTTTGGGGTCGTGCGGCATGGCGGCACCTATTTGTCGGACCAGGCGGCGATTTCCACGCCGTCAGGATCGGTGAAGTGAAACCGGCGGCCGCCGGGAAAAGCGAACGGCGTTTTCACGATCGTGCCGCCCGCCGCTTTGACCTTTGCGAAAGTGGCGTCGAGATCGGCGACATAGAATACCACCAGGGGACCGCCGGGCCGCGGCGCGCCGTCGGTGGTGAAGCCGCCGCCGATGCGGCCGTCGTCGAAGCTGGCATAGCCGGGGCCGTAGTCGGTGAAGCTCCAGCCGAACACAGCGCCGTAGAACGCCTTGCTGCGCGCGATGTCGTGGACCGAGAACTCGACATAGTCCGGTGTCGGCGATGACGGCGGCGCGGCGTGGGCGCCGACGCTGATGATGGTGGCGAGCACGAAGCCCACGGCCATGGCGATGTAGTTCATATCCCTCTCCTCACTGGAAGGGGACCATAGCGGCAGCCTCCTGCCAGGGTTCTGTCAGCATATTGGCAGGAGAGAGTGGCGTGGCGCGGCCGCGCGTATGACTGACCAGATACTCCTTAGAAATCGCACGATGCGATGGCGGAATTAGCAACATAATTGTTTTCTAGATTCGCGATTGGGGGGCCCCCTCCCGCCGCGAACCTTTCCGGATCATGAAGGCGCACCACCTCTATCCACGAATGACACTGGACGGACCAAGCCGAGTCCATGCCCGTGCGAACACGCGCACCAATGCTTGAGCCCCGTCTCCATTGAAGCGGACGCAAATGTGGGTCGGTCATACACCCATTGTACCGTAGCCCCGGGGATGTTGGATAAGTGAGCCGGTAAAGAAAAAAGGCGGGCATCGCTGCCCGCCTTTTTCGTTCGCGATGGCGCGGCGACTACTCGTCGGCCTTGCCGGTGCGCTTCTTGAGCGCGGCGCCCAGGATGTCGCCGAGGCTCGCGCCGGAGTCGGACGAGCCGTATTGCGCCACAGCTTCCTTCTCTTCGGAGATCTCGCGAGCCTTGATCGAGACCGAGACGCGGCGGCTCGACTTGTCGACCTGCGTCACGAGCACGTCGACCTTGTTGCCGACCTGGAAACGCTCGGGGCGCTGGTCGTTGCGGTCGCGGGCCAGATCGCTGCGGCGGATGAACGACTTGATGCCGTCTGCCAATTCGACCTCGATGCCGCCGTCGTTGACCTGGGTCACGGTGACGGTGACGATCTGGTTCTTCTTCAGGGCACCGCCGCCGGCGCCGGCCTTCTCGATCGGATCGTCGCCGAGCTGCTTGACGCCGAGGCTGACGCGTTCCTTCTCCGCGTCGACATCGAGCACCTTGGCCGAGATCACCTGGCCCTTCTCGTAATCCTTGACCGCCTCGTCGCCGGACTTCGCCCAGCTGAGGTCGGAGAGATGGACCATGCCGTCGATCTCGCCGCCGAGGCCGACGAAGAGGCCGAACTCGGT
>CAYXMO010000350.1:1457-3860 GCA_964465935.1 uncultured Rhizobium sp. | reverse complement strand
TGACCCGCAACCAGCTGCTGCAGCTCCAGCGCGTCCAGAAAGGCAACGAGTTCAAAGTTCCGCTGCAGCGCCTCAGCCACATCACCTCCGACCTGCAGGACGGCGTCACGCGCATGCGCATGCAGCCGATCGGCAACGCCTGGGCCAAGCTGCCGCGCATCGTCCGCGACCTCTGCGTCGAAACCAAGAAGCGCATCGAGCTGGTGATGCTGGGCGCCGAGACCGAACTCGACCGCCAGGTCCTGGAGATCATCAAGGACCCGCTCACCCACATGGTGCGCAACTCGGCGGACCACGGCATCGAGGGTCCCGCCGACCGCCTCGCCGCCGGCAAGCCGGAAAACGGCACCATCACGCTCAAGGCCTATCACGAGAGCGGCCACATCTTCATCCGCATCTCCGACGACGGCCGCGGCCTCAACGCCGACGCCATCCGCCGCAAGGCGCTGGCCAACGGCCTGGTCACCGAATCCGAGCTGGCGGCGATGAGCGAGCAGCAGATCCTGCAGTTCATCTTCCGTGCCGGCTTCTCCACGGCGGAAAAAGTCACCTCGGTCTCCGGCCGCGGCGTCGGCATGGACGTGGTGCGCACCAATATCGAGCGCATCGGCGGCATGATCGAGATGACCTCGACCGCCGGGCAGGGCACGACGTTCCTCATCAAGATCCCGCTGACGCTCGCCATCGTCTCGGCCCTGATCGTCGAGGCCGCATCGCAGCGCTTCGCGATCCCGCAGATCAACGTCATCGAGCTGGTCGGCGTCTCAGACCGTTCCGAGATCGCGATCCAGAAGATCAACAACGCGCCGGTGCTGCGCCTGCGCGACCGCCTCCTGCCGCTGGTGTCGCTGCGCGGCCTGCTCAATCTGGGTGAAGCCGAGGCCGGCCGCACCGACTATGTCGTCGTCGCCGAAGTCGGCGCCGCCAAGTTCGGCATCATCGTCGACCGCGTCTTCGACACCGAGGAGATCGTGGTCAAGCCGGTGTCGCCGATCCTGCGCGGCACGCCGTTCTATGCCGGCAACACCATCCTGGGCGACGGCAGCGTCATCCTGATCCTCGATCCCAACGGCATTGCCACCGCCGCCAAGCAGAACGCCGCCGACGACGGCGCCGTCAACGCCCAGGCCGACGAGCACGAGTCCAAGGACGAGACTTCGTTCCTGCTGTTCCGCGCCGGCGGCGAGGAGCTCAAAGCCGTGCCGCTGGAACTCGTGGCGCGCCTGGAAGACTTCGACGCTTCGGCCATCGAGCATGTCGGCGGCCGCCATGTCGTTCAGTACAGGGATCACCTGATGCCGCTGGTGCCGTTCAGCGACATGCATGCCTGGCCGCAGGACGGCAAGCAGGCGGTGCTGGTGTTCAGCGACCATGGCCGCTCCATGGGCCTGGCCGTCGACAAGGTCGTCGACATCGTGCGCGACCGCTTGGGCGTAGAGCTGGCGTCGGAGCGTCCCGGCCTGCTCGGCAGCGCCATCATCGCGGGCAGGGCGACCGACATCGTCAATATCGGCCATTTCCTCACCACCGCCTTCGCCAACTGGTTCGAAGGCCAGGACATCGCTGCCCGCGCCGCCGCAAGCCCGCGCCGCGCCCTGGTGGTCGATGACAGCGCCTTCTTCCGCAACCTCATCGTGCCGCAGCTGCGCGCCGCCAAGTGGCACGTCACCACCGCCGCCAATGGCAGCGAAGCACTGGCGCTGATGGAGAAGGAACGCCCGTTCGATATCGTCATCAGCGACATCGAGATGCCCGGCATGGGCGGCCTCGAACTTGCCGCCACGGTACGCCGCGATCTGCGCTGGCAGAGCCTGCCGATGATCGCGCTCTCCAGCCACGCCAACGCCAACGACGTCGAGCAGGGCCGCGCCGCCGGCTTCGACGAATATCTGTCCAAGGCCGACCAGCCGCGTCTGCCGGAGAATCTCGCCCGCGCCCTCGACGCGGCGACGCAAGGCCGCAGCACATGGAGGACCGCCTCGTGAACACGACCCCTTCCTTCGGCGGCGACACGTTCGACGCCCCGCGCAACGTGCCGAAATACTGCCTGGTGGTCGACGATTCCTCGACCATCCGCAAATTCAGCGCCCGGCTGCTGCAAAGCATGAACTTCGCGGTGGGCGAGGCCGAGAACGGTCTCGCCGCCGTCGAGTCCTGCCGCATGGTCGTGCCCGACGTGATCCTGCTCGACTGGAACATGCCGGAGATGGACGGGCTGGAATGCCTCAAAGCCGTGCGCGCGATGAATCTGGAGCCGCGCCCGATGATCGTGATGTGCACGACCGAGAACGTGCTGCCCAAGATCACGCAGGCGCTCGAAGCCGGCGCCGACGAATACATCATGAAGCCGTTCGACCGCGACGTGCTGCGCGACAAGCTCTCCCAGCTCGAATTGATCTGAGG
>CAYXMO010000350.1:0-1357 GCA_964465935.1 uncultured Rhizobium sp. | reverse complement strand
CGAACCGTCCGCGTCATGGTGGTCGACGATTCCGCCGTGGTGCGCGGCTATATCGTGCGCATCCTGGAAGCCGAGCCCGGCATCGACGTCGTCGCGACCTGCGCCAACGGCCAGATCGCGGTGCAGCAGGCGGCGCGCCTGGCGCTGGACGTCATCATCCTCGATGTCGAGATGCCGGTGATGGACGGCCTCACCGCCGTGCCCAAGCTGCTCGCCGTCAACCCGCATGCCCGCATCGTCATGGCCTCGACGCTGACCCAGCGCAACGCCGGCGTCAGCCTGGAAGCCTTAGCGCGCGGCGCCGCCGACTATCTGCCCAAGCCGACCACCAGCGGCATCAGCACCAACACCGATTTCAAGCGCGAGCTGCTCGACAAGGTCTTCGCGCTCGGTCGCAGCGCACCGAGACCCGCGGCAGCACCCACACCCACCGCCGCGCGCGCCAGCGTGCGTCCCGTGAAAGCGCCGACCGCGATCAAGCTGCGCACCGCCACCCCGTCGCGGCCGCAGGCGCTCGTCATCGGCAGTTCGACCGGCGGGCCGCAGGCGCTGATGGCGCTGCTGTCCAAGCTGCCGTCCGCCGTCAACGTGCCGGTGCTGATCGCGCAGCACATGCCTGCGACCTTCACCGCCATCCTGGCGCAGCACATCGCCCGCGCCGCCAACCGTCCCTGCACCGAGGCGAGCAACGGCACCGAGCTGCGCGCCGGCTCGATCTATCTCGCGCCCGGCGACTTCCACATGGAGGTCGCGCGCGACGGCACCTCGCACGTCCTGCGCCTGAACCAGGCGCCGCCGGAGAATTTCTGCCGCCCCTCGGTCGATCCCTTGTTCCGCTCCGCCGCGCGTCTTTACGGCAGCGACGTCTGCGCCGTCATGCTCACCGGCATGGGCAGCGACGGGCTCGACGGCACGCGCAAGCTCGCCGCCGCCGGCGCGCCCGTGATCGCGCAGGACGAAGAGACGAGCGTGGTCTGGGGCATGCCCGGCGCCATCGCCACCGCGGGTCTGTGCAGCGCCGTGCTGCCGCTCACCCAGATCGCCGGTCACCTGGCAACCGTCTTCGCCGGAGGCCGCCGATGATCCCGTCCAATTTCGAATTCCTCGCCGCGCTGCTGAAAGACCGCTCCGGCCTGATCGTCACGTCGGACAAGCTCTATCTGCTCGACGCGCGGCTGTCGCCGATCGCGCGCAAGTACAACCACGCCGGCCTCGATGCGCTGATCGCCGCGATGCGCGTGCCGTTCAGCGAGCCGCTCATCAACGAAGTCGTCGACGCCATGACGACCAACGAGACCTCGTTCTTCCGCGACAAGAACCCGTTCGACGCGCTGCGCACCGCGCTGATCCCCGGCCT
>CAYXMO010000349.1:0-3869 GCA_964465935.1 uncultured Rhizobium sp. | reverse complement strand
CTCGCGCTCGGCCGCGGCGAGGCGCCGTTCGACGCCTTCCAGGCGATCGCGATCTGCACGCTGCTGTTCGCCGCGATGGGGCTGCTGTTCGTCGGCGGCTTCGGCGCCTCGGCGGGGATGGCGGCGATCCGGGCGCGGCTGCAGCTGCGGCATCTCGTGCCCGGCTTCAACGAGATGGTATTCATCGCCTTCGTGATCTTGAGCCTGGTCAACCAGATCGTCGTGGCGCCCGCCACCATCGGCGGTTCGATCGCGACCGCGATCCAGAACACGATGGACGTCGCCGTTCCCGGCCAGCATGCGCTGGCGAGCGCGCTCGGCGCCCACGGCCTCGACGGCGGACGCCAATTCGCCAGCGCCTTCGCCTGGCTGCTCGCCATCATCTATGTCGCCTCGGCGGTGTCGCGCATCAATCTCGCCGCCGGGATCATCCGGCTGGAGCGCGCCCTGCGCCCCGGGCCGTTCGGCCCCACCCTGCTGGCGGCGCTGTACGGCGCCGTCGCCATTATCGGCTTCCAGCTGCTCTATGTCGGCTCGGTCTATCCCTGGCTCGACGCTGCCGCCTTCACCGACATCACCGGCGCGGTCCTGATCGGCCTGATGCCGCTGCTGCTGGCCTATCTGATCGTCGCGGCCCTGGCGGCGCTGCGGGCAAGTGCGCCGGAAGACCGCTAGCCGGCGATGCGCGGACGAAGAAGGGTTAGCCAAACTTCCATCGCACTGCCCGCAAGCGCGCGATTGCGGTATGATGGGGCGCGGTCGCAAGTGCGTTATTATGACCAAACCCGTCCCTCCGCCGCCGTTGCGTCCTGCGGTGCGCAATGCGGTGCCACCACCTCCACTGCCCCCGTCCGTGCCTCCGCCGCCGGCCCAGATGAAGCCGGCCGGCAGGCTGCAGCCGCTGAAGCCACCGTCGCGTACCATCCAGCGCGTCATCGCGGCCGACCTGATCCAGAACGGCGCCATCGTGGTCCCCCAGCACGGGCAGGGCGAGCACATCTTCAACGCGGTGGACGCGCTGGCGGACGGCGTCGCCGACATCCTCGCCGCGGCCATCGTCCAGAACACGCCGGCCACGGCGGCGGCCAACCAGGCGGTGCAGGCGCTGCGCCTCGTCGCGGCGCAATTCGGCCAGCAGCGCAACAACCAGGAATTCCGCACCGCCGACCGCGGCGATCCGATCAACTCGGTCCGCTATTCGCGGCTCACCCAGGACACGCGGGCGGCGGCGACCGGCGCGACGGCCAGTGCCAGCGGCGCCACCGCCGCCTACACGACGTTCAACCGCTATCTCAACGACCTCAACCACTCGACCGTCGACACCGTCGCCCAGGCGCGCCGCCGCGCGACGCTGAACGCCAACCGGCGCAACGCGTTCGACCAATGGTTCACGGCGACCGAAGACCTGATGTACGACGTCTACCGCGCCATCCGCGACACCGCCGCCGCCGTCGCCCGCACGCGGGCGTGAGGCTGCCGTTGCTTTGCTGAAGACGAGCGGACGTGACGTAACAACCTCTCCCGCGAGCGGGAGAGGACGAAAAATCCTGCACTTAGCGGAGCACTTGCGGAGCTAAGTGCTTGGATTTTTCTAGGTGAGGGGAACGGCCGTCCCGCACCGACTTCCCTCACCCGTCTCGCTTTGCTCGCCGACCTCTCCCGCAAGCGGGAGAGGTTACTCAAACCGCCTTGTCCGGCCCCACGCGCACCGGTCGGCCCGGGCGACGCTGAAGGCGAGAGGGCCGGCGCCGGCTATTTCAGCGCCTCTGCGATCTGCGCCATCGTCGCATTGAATTTTTCCGGCTCTTCGAATGGCGCGAAGTGGCCGGAATTCTCGAACCACACCAGCGTCTTCTTCGGCGCGATCAGCTTGTCGAAATAGCGCTCGGCGACGGCCGCGCTGACCTGATGGTCGTTGCGCCCGCTCAGGAACCACACCGGCATCTTCAGCTCCGGCACGTCGCGCTCCAGGTTGATGGCGTTCACCTGGTCCTCCATCGTGCGCAGCGAGAAGAATATCCCGGCGAACACTTTGGGGATGCCGAACGGCGATGTTCCCGGCCCCAACAGCATGATGCGCAGCATTTTCCAGAACGGTACGCGGCCGAACATCCCAACGAACCGCGCCAGCCAGCGCCGCTGCACCATCGTCTGCCGCGGCGTGTAGGGCGGCGGCCCGAGCCGCGTCAGCTCCGCCACCGCCTTGGCGTTGCCGCGCCGTTTGGCTTCCGCGAACACGAACGCGTATCCCGCCGCTTCGCTGGCCGCCAGATCGCCGAACTGGCCGGTTCCGACATAGGCCGCGACCTTGTGCGGATGCTTGGCGGCATACAGCGTGCCCAGCGCGCTGCCCCAGGAATGCCCCAGCAGGAGAACCTTCTCCTTGCCCAGCGTCGCGCGCACGTGATCGACCAGCTCGTCGAGATCGGCGGCGAACCGGTCCACCGTCATCGACGCCGCGGTCGTGCGCCGCGTGTAGGTCCGCCCAGTGCCGCGCTGGTCCCAATAGACGACCGTGAACACTCGTTCGAGGTCGCGGTTGAAATGGCGAAACAGGGCCGTCTCCGGCGAGCCGGGACCGCCATGCAGCGCAATCAGCACCGGATGGGCACGGTCCGCCCCGTGTATCTCCACCCACTGCGCCATCCCGCCGAGCGTGACGAAGCCGCGCTCGGCGACGGATGCCATCGTCACACCGCCTTGTCCGGCCCCACCCGCACCACCATCTTGCCCAGGTTCTCGCCCTTGAAGAGCCCGATGAAGGCCTGCGGTGCGCTCGCGACGCCGTCGACCACGGTCTCGCGCCACTTCATCTTGCCTTGCGCCGCCCACGCCGCCATGTCGCGATGGAAGTCGGCCAGCATGTCGTAGTGGCTCGACACCACGAAGCCGCGCAGCGTCAGCCCCAGCCCGATCGCCATCGCGAGGTTGCGCGGCCCCGGCGGCAGCTCGGTCGCGTTGTACATGTCGATCATGCCGCACAAGGGGATGCGCCCGCCCGGCCGCATATTGTTGAGCGCCGCCTCGAGATGCGCGCCGCCGACATTCTCGAAATAGACGTCGATGCCTTGCGGGAACGCCGCCGCCACCGCGGCGTTGAGGTCGCCGCAGGTCTTGTAGTTGATCGCCTTGATGCCAAGGCTGCCCAGATACGCCGCCTTCTCGTCCGACCCGACCGAGCCCACGACTTCGCTGCAGCCCTTCGCCTTGGCGATCTGGCAGACGATCGAGCCCACCGCGCCCGACGCCGCCGACACGAACACGCGGTCGCCTTCCTTCAGCGCCCCGATGCGCAGCAGGCCGGCATAGGCGGTCATCCCCGGCATGCCCAGCGCGCCCAGATAGGATTGCAGCGGCACCTTGGGATCGAACTTGGTGCAATCGCCGGCATTGGCGACGTACCATTCGCGCCAGCCATACATGCTCTGCACGTGATCGCCGACTTTCAGCGCGTCGCTGTTCGAGGCGACGACCTGGCCGACGGCATGCCCGGTCAGAGCCTCGCCGATCTGGAACGGCGGGACATAGCTTTTGCGGTCGACCATGCGGCCGCGCATATAGGGGTCGACGGACACATAACTGTTACGCACCAGGACCTGTCCCGGACCCGGACTGGGTACGGCGGTCTCGGCGAGCTCGAAATTGTCCGATGTAGGCACCCCGGTGGGGCGGCTTTTGAGGCGGATTTCGTGGTTTTTCTGGTTGGCCATGGCCATGTCCTTAAGGTTGAATAGGAGGGGATTGCGTGTCCGGCCCAGCCTAACAGGGCCCCGGCGTAACAAGGCGAAACATTTTATGAGTCGCCCTGGCATCCGCCGGCTGACCTTATGTCGCTGTAATCCCGGCGAGATTCCGATTGTCCCCGTTCC
>CAYXMO010000348.1:0-3874 GCA_964465935.1 uncultured Rhizobium sp. | reverse complement strand
GCGGGATCGGGCTCGACGCCGAGCAGATTGCCCTTCAGCGTGCCGCCGCCGTCGATGTCGACGATCGCCGAGATGAACGGCACGGGCACGCCCGGAAAATTGCGGTGCACGACGGTGAAATTATAGAGCTTGCCGGTGCTACCGAGCTTGACGTGCTCGACACCCTTGCGCGCGCCGCACTTGCCGCAGACGTCGCGGGTGCCGACGGCGACTTCGCCGCATTTGGAGCATTTGGAGCCCGCAAGATAGGGCTCACCGTCCTTGGGTATCTTCAAGAACGCGACGACGCCCTTGGTGGTGGGTGCGGGTTTGACGCCGGCTGCGGACATGGAGGATCTCCGGTGAATCTGGCCGCACTCTATAACGGTGGCCGCACCGGTTGCTAATTCGATTTTCTTACCCGGCGGAAGGCCCAAAAAAGAACGGGACGCACCCGGTCCAAGCAACGCGACCGACCGGGGGCATCCCGTTCCAGCCTATAACGGAGCGCCGTAGCAAGACCGTTTCCGGCCGACCAATCGGCACAAGCGCTTCAGCCTTCCCTTGGGCCCGCAGCACGGAGCGCCCGCTGTCATCCCGCTCCACACGCCGGGTGCGCACGAGTACGCCCCAACCCAGTCTGTTCTCGTGTCAGCTTCGCGTCCGCATGCGATCCTCGAGGAAGATACGCAGAGGACGTATGTGCGCGCGGGTGCGCGTTAAAGATGTGGATACAGAATCTTTGCGCGCGCGATTTCGTCAGGCAATTCCCGGAAATCGATGTCGCGAACGGCGCGTTTTTCGCACCGCTATCCACAAATACAACCTCGCCGGTTTGCCGCAGAGAGGGATCAGCGCGTTAACCCGCGCGCGGCGGCCGTGACTCTTCCGCGATCGCTTCTGCCTTCGCGAACAGCGCCGGATCGACCTTCGCGCCGCTCGCCGCCGCGTTCTCGTCGAGCTGTTCGGGGCGGCTGGCGCCGACGATGGCCGAGGCGACGTTGGGCTCGCGCAACACCCAGGCGAGCGCGAATTGCGCCATGGTGAGGCCCGCTTCCTTGGCCAGCGGCTTCATGCGCTGCACGCCCTTGAGCCAGCTCTTGTCCATCCAGCCCTTGATCGCGCCGCCCATATTGTCGGACGCGGCGCGCGTGCCCTTGGGCGGCGGCGCGTCGGGGTCGTATTTGCCGCTGAGCACGCCCTGGGCGAGCGGCGACCACACGATCTGCGAAATGCCGTTGGCGGCGCTGATCGGGATGACCTTGGTCTCGGGCCGGCGCCACAGCAGCGAATATTGCGGCTGGCTGGAGACGAAATGCTCGACGCCTTTCATGGCGATGGAGTCGTCGATGTTCTGCGGCGACCATTCGGAGAAGCCGAGCCAGCGCACCTTGCCGCTTTTCACCGCCCGGGTCAGCGCTTCCATGGTCTCGGCAAGCGGCGTGTTGGTGTCGTAGCGGTGGCATTGATAGAGATCGACGAAATCGGTGCGCAGCCGCTTCAGCGAGTCGTCGAGCTGCTTCTCGATCTGCTTGGCGGAAAGGCCCTGGTTGCCGCCGCCCATGTCGCCGAACACTTTGGTTGCGAGAATGTAAGAGTCGCGCTTGCGCCCCGCGAGCGCCTCGCCGAGCACCGTCTCGGAGGCGCCGCGGCCGTAGACATTGGCGGTGTCGATGAAGTTGATGCCGAGGTCGAAGGCTTTGGTGACGCAGGCGATTGCGGCGTCCTTCTCCACCCCGACGCCATAAGTCAGCCACGATCCCAAGGAAATCTCAGACACATTGAGGTCGCTGGCGCCGAGCTTGCGGTATTTCATGGGCTTCTCCCGGTGGGCATAATTATTGTCGCCGCAGCATCGGAAATCGCGCGCCCTTGAGTCAAACTCGCCAAAACGACCGGAGGGAGCCATGACCGTCAACAAGCAATGGATTTACGCGCGCAAACCTAATGCACAGGTCGGTCCGGGCAATTTCGACCTCCGCGAAGCGCCGATGCCGCAGCCCAAGGACGGCGAGGTTCTGGTGCGCACGACGCTGCTGTCGCTCGATCCGGCGAGCCGCGCCTGGATGCAGGGCCAGACCTATCGCTCGCAATTGAACCCCGGCGACGTGATGGCGGGCTGGGGCCTGGGCGAAGTCGTGGCGTCGAACGCCGATGGCTTCGCGCCGGGCGACGTCGTCAGCTCGGAATATGGCTGGCAGCAATACGCCGCCCTGCCCGGCCGCGCCCTGACCAAGCATGACAAGCGGCACAAGCCGGAGCACATCCTGGGCGTGCTCGGCATCACCGGGCTTACCGCTTATTTCGGATTGCTCGACGTCGGCAAGCCCAGGCCGGGCGAGACGGTGCTGGTGTCGGGCGCGGCGGGCGCGGTCGGCACCATCGTAGGACAGATCGCCAAGCTGATGGGCTGCCGCGTCGTCGGCACCACGCGCGGCGACAAGTGCCAATGGCTGGTCGACGAGATCGGCTACGACGCGGCCGTCGACTACACCAGCGGCAACATCCATCGCGCGCTGAAGGAGGCGTGCCCGGCCGGCATCGACGTCTATTTCGACAACACCGGCGGCGAAGTGCTCGGTGCGGCGCTGTCGCGGATGAACATGTGGGGCCGGGTGTCGTGCTGCGGTGCGGTCTCCAACTACGACACCGGCACGCCGGCGCCGGGACCGGCGGGCGTTCCGGGCTTCCTCGTCACCAAGCGCATCCGGATGGAAGGCTTCGTGGTGATGGATTTCTATGCGCGCCGCCGCGAGGCCGAGAACGCGCTCGCCGCCTGGGTCGAGCAGGGCAAGATCAAGGCCGCGGTCGATATCGTGGACGGCTTCGAGAAGATGCCGTCGGCGCTCGCCGGGATGTTCGCGGGAGCCAACCGCGGCAAGCTGATGGTGCGGGTTTAGTGGGTGTGCGTGCTTCGAGGCTCCGCTTCGCGGAGCACCTCAGCATGACGAGAATGGAGATACGTCATCCTGAGGTGGCCGCGAAGCGGCCCTCGAAGGATGCGAGCGCAGGAGCCACATGAACACCCCCTTCGTCCTGTTCGGCCGCTCGCACATCGTCGCGCTGATCCTGCCGTTCGTGCTGCCCCTCGTGCTGGCGTGGATCGTCAAGCCGCTGAAGCATCCTCAGACCGACAAGATCGTGCGCTGGGTGCTGGGGGCGGCGATGACGGTGAACTGGGCGGCGTGGATGCTGCTGCTGCACGGCAAGGGCTGGCTCGGCGTCGACAACGAGTTTCCGCTCAACCTGTGCGACTGGGCGACGGTGGCGACGGTGATCACGCTGTTCTGGCCGAATCAGCGGACCTATGAGCTTGCCTATTTCTGGGCCCTGGCCGGCACCCTGCAAGGGATGATGACGCCGGACGTGATCTACGACTTTCCCGAAATTCAGTTCCTGCTGTTCTTCGTCTTCCACGGCGGCATCATCGCGTCGGTGCTGTATCTGACCTTCGGGCTGAAGATGCGGCCTTATCCCGCTTCGCTGCCGCGCGCGATCCTGTGGACCTTCGTCTATGCCGGCACCGCCGGGCTGTTCGACTGGGTGTCGGGCGCCAATTACGGGATGCTGCGGCGTAAGCCGCCCTTCCCCACCATCCTCGATCTCATGCCGCCCTGGCCTTATTATATCGGCGTGCTGATCCTGATGGGCGTGGCTTCGACCTTGATCTACTATTCGCCGTTCTTCGTCATGGACCGCCTGCGCGCCCGCCGCCTGCCGCAACCCGCAACGCGTTGAGCCGTTTTACGTCCATGCCCGTCACCGACAACACCGAACGCCGCCGTTTCGAGCTGGAGGAACACGGCCAGACCGCCTTCGCGAACTACCAGCGCAGCGGGCTGCATGTCGTGATCCCGCATGTCGAGGCGCCGCCGGCGCTGCGCGGGACCGGCGC
>CAYXMO010000347.1:0-3879 GCA_964465935.1 uncultured Rhizobium sp. | reverse complement strand
TCCCCGGCCTTGTCACGCGCCGCGCCGCGCAGAAGGCCATCCGCATCTGGAGCGCCGCCTGTTCGACCGGCCAGGAGCCCTATTCGCTGGCGATGCTGCTGAAGGACAATTTCCCGGTGCTCAAGGACTGGCGCATCGAGATCGTCGCCACCGATTTGTCGCCGACCGTGCTCGACCGCGCCCGTGACGGCAGCTTCAGCGCCTTCGAGGTCCAGCGCGGCCTGCCGATCCAGATGCTGGTCAAGCATTTCGACCAGGTCGAGAACGCCTGGCGCGTCAAGCCCGAGTTGCGCAAGATGATCGACTTTCGCCCCTGCAACCTGTTGGGCGGCATCGAGGCGCTGGGCCGCTTCGACATCATCCTGTGCCGCAACGTCCTGATCTATTTCGACCAGCCGACCAAGACTCAAGTCTTGAACCGCATGGCCAAGATGCTCAGCCCCGACGGCGCCCTGATCCTGGGCGGCGCGGAGTCGGTGTTCGGCATCTGCGACGCACTGTCCGATATATCCGGCCTGCGCGGCGTCTATGGCCCATCGCTCGGAAAACCCAAACCCGCCCTGCCGCCGCTGCAGGCGCGCATCGCCAGCTAAGGAGAATCCCGATGACCCTCGACAAGAGAATGCGAATCCTGATCGTCGACGACTACACCACGATGCTGCGCATCCTGCGCAACCTCCTGCGTCAGCTCGAACTCGACAATGTCGACGAGGCGCAGAACGGCGAGGAAGCGCTGTTCAAGCTGCGCAAGGAATCCTTCGACCTCGTCATCTCCGACTGGAACATGCAGCCGATGACCGGCATCGACCTGCTGCGCCAGGTCCGCGGCGACATCAAGCTCAAGCGCATCCCCTTCATCATGGTCACCGCCGAGAGCAAGACCGAGAACGTCATCGTCGCCAAGCAGGCGGGCGTCTCCAACTACATCGTCAAGCCGTTCAACGCCGAGACCCTGCGCATGAAGATCGAAAGCGTCTTCAAGGTGGCGGCCTGATCCCATGCTGCACGTCAAAGCGAATGAGCAGGGGAGCCTGCAACTGGACGACGCGCACGGTTATCTCGACCGCGTGATCCGCGAATTGCACGGCCTGCGCACCGAGAAGAAGCATCCGCTGGTCGGCGTGCTGCAATATCTGTCGGACCACATCCGCCACACCCGCAGCGAGCTCGGCGCGCTCAGGCCGAAGGGCGCGAGCCTGGCCACCACCGCCGACGAGCTCGAAGAAGTCGTCGCCGAGACCGCGCGCGCCGCCAACGAGATCATGAATGCGGCGGAGACCATCGAGAAGCTCATGCCGCGCGTCGACAGGGATGTCGCGGTCGAGCTGCTCGCCGCCGTGACCTCGATCTACGAAGCCAGCGCCTTCCAGGACATCACCGGCCAGCGCATCACCAAGATCATCCGCGCCGTGCAGGAGATCGAAGGCAAGATCGAGACCCTGGTCGGCGCCTGCGGCGAGGCCGGCGGTGGCGCTGCCGAGGCGGAGCGCAGCGGCGACGAAGCCCTGCTCAACGGCCCGCAGATGCCGTCGACCGCCAACAGCCAGGACGATATCGACGCCCTGTTCGACTCGCTCTGACGCAAAGGCTCACGCCCGATGAACGCGCACGTCCCCAACGCCGTTGCCGCCGCCGAGATCCCGGACGCGGACCGCGACGCGCTGCATATCCTGCCGCTGGCGACGCTGCCCATCGTCCATCCGGTGCTGCGCCGCGCCCGCCTGGTCAAGAACACCAAGCTCGACTCCGCGATCGAGATCTTCAACGCGCCGGGCTGCGGCAGCGGCCAGTTCGACGTGCCGGAGATTTCCAAGCTGCTGGGGCTGTCGAAATCGCCGCCCGATCCCGACATCGAGCTGTTGCAGCGCACCGCCGTGCTGCCGAGCTACGACGTCTATTCGCTGCGCATCATGCTGCGGGCGCTGAACATCCCGATCGGCGACGCTTCGACGCTCAACCTGTCGCCGGCCAAGATCGAGTCGCTGAGCGCCTATATGGCGACGTTCACGCGGCCGCTGGTCGTGGAAATCTTCGGCGAGAGCACCAATGTCGAGCATTTCACCGACATCATCGGCCTGTTCCGCGACTGCAACGCCGACACCGTGCGCCAGCGCCTCGCCACCATGGCCGACAAGCTCGGCATCCCGGTCCCCGGCATCCCGAAATTCCTGGAGGACTACGCCGACATCTTCATGTCGCTGTCCTATTACAAGCAATGTCTCGACCAGTTGTTGCCGCAGGTCCAGGCCTTCATGCTCTCGCTCGCCGACATCCGCGGCAATCACCAGCTCAAGAACGACGCCAACCTGATGAAGACCGTCGACTTCACCGAAGCGACGATCAACGGCACGCTGGCCAACATCACCGGCCGCCTCGAAAGCTTCGACAAGAGCACCGCCGACATGTGGCGCAATCTCTCCGCCGAGCGCTTCCGCAAGATCGAGCAGCTGATCCAGTCCTACCACACCGTGATCGGCGGCGTGCTCTGCGCCCTTAGCGTCAAGATGAACGGCTGGACTCGCCAGTTTCCGGTCGCCGGCGCCGCCGGTCCGGTGCGCCGCGCCGCGTTCATCATGTCCGACATGCGCTCCGGCATCGACCGCATCAGCGCCATCGAGGACACAAGGCCGGTCCTGTCGGAGCTGAACGACTGATTTAACCCTCCCCATGGGGGAGGGTAAAACACCGCGCTTGCCGCTATGCTCCGTGCATCGATAGGCAGGGCGATGGCCGTTCAATCAGACACCTCCGAAGAGCACCGCCGCGGCGCCGCCGACGCCGCGATCGTCGCCGCGGCGGCGCTGGCGACCGCCATCCTGTTCTTCATCGACGCCACCCAGCCGCGCGGCGTGCTGGACGGCGTCGGCTATCCCGCCGTGGTCGCGGTCAGCGCGCGTTACGGCCGCCGCGCCTTGCTCGGTACGGCGCTGCTGTGCACGCTGCTGAGCGTCGTGGCGCATTTCATCATGCCGGACGCGGGCATCAGTCCCGCCGGCGAGATCGGCAACCGGCTGTTCGGCCTCGCCGCGATCTGGATCGTCGCCGAGCTGCTGCAGCGCCGGCTCGGCATCGAGGCGGTGAATGCCGAGCGCACCCGGGTCCTGCGCCGCAACCAGGCCGCGCTCGCCCGCATCGTGCGCGAGGCGCTGGTCGCCGAAGGCGGCTTTCTCGAACGCATCCAGCGCGTCACCCGCATCGCCGGCGAGACCCTGGGCACCGATCTCATCGGGGTGTTCCGCTTCTACGAGCGCGGCCAGCTCATGCGCTGCATCGATGCCTGGCAGGCCGATACCGCCAAGCACTTCGTTCTGATGGACATCCGCACCATCGATACGCCGGGCTATGACCGCCTGATGCGCGAGGACTACACGCTGGCGGTGGACGATCTGGCGGCGACGCCGATCTTCGGCGCCCGCCAGCTCATGCTCGACGCCTTCAACATCCGCGCCTCGCTGGCGGTCGGCATTCTGGCCGGGTCCGAGCTCGCCGGCCAGCTCATCTTCGCCCGCATCGCAACGCCGCACAAATGGACCGAGCAGGACATCGCTTTCGCGCGCGCCGTCGGCAATCTGCTCACCACCGTCTTCGCCGCCGAACGCAACGCCGAGACCCTGGCGGCGCTCGACCTGGTCGGCGAAGGCATCCTGACCGAGAACGACCAGGGCGTGCCGGTCTACGCCAACAGCGCCGCGGTCGAGATCGCGCTGTCGGGCGTGCAGACCGACCCGCCGCCGCTCTCCAAGATCGCGTTTCCCCGGCCCGCCGCGCCGCTCGCCGCCGCGGTCGACCAGAACCTCGTCCAGTTCTCCGGCCGCGAGCTCGAGATCCAGCGCACGCGCCTGCCCGACGGTGGCATCATCTCGCGCATCAACGACGTGA
>CAYXMO010000346.1:0-3881 GCA_964465935.1 uncultured Rhizobium sp. | reverse complement strand
CCGCAGGTGCTGTTCCTCGACGAGCCGACCATCGGGCTGGACGCGGTGTCGAAGCTGGCGTTGCGCGACTTCGTCAAGGAGCTGAACCGCAACGAAGGCGTCACCGTGCTGCTGACCACGCACGACATGCACGACATCGAGGCCCTGGCGCGCCGCGTCATCATCATCGGCAATGGCCGCCTGCTGCGCGATTCCAGCTTCGAGTCGATGCGAAACGAGGTCTTGAGCGAACGCCGCCTGATCGTGGACTTCGCCGGCGACGTCGATGACGTGGCGGTCGAAGGGGCGACGGTGCGCCACCGCGACGGCCGCACCATCGAATACGGCTTCGACCGCGCCGCCACCGCGGCTCACACCCTGATCGCGCGCGTCGCGGCGGCGCACGAGGTCGCCGACATGCGGGTCGAAGACCCCAAGATCGAGGAAGTGATCGCGCGCTTCTATGCCCTGCACGGCGCGGTGGAGGCGTGAGATGAATTGCAATTTTTGCGATATTTCGTTAGCATGTGCGCATGCTGCACGTGAAGATCGGCCAGCTCAAAGCAGAACTCGCAAGCTTTCTCAGCAAGGTGAAGGCCGGCGAGAGCGTGACCGTCTATGACGGCGAAACTCCGATCGCGCGCATCGAGCCGCCGGCAACGACCATTGAACCTGAGAAAGCCAGGACGATGGATGAACATCTCGCCTCGCTCTACGCGCGCGGCGTCCTGCTGCCGCCAAAAATCCGCGACGGCGATCTCAGCTTTCTCGAGGGCCCGCTGCCCAAGGCCAAGATCAGCGTCCTGGAAGCTTTGCTCGAAGAGCGGCGAGAGGGTCGTTGAAGTTCTGGGATTCATCGGCGGTCGTCCCTCTTCTGGCGGACGAAGCGACGACTCCGGCCATGCGGTCTTTGGCGCAGGCAGACGCCGAGCAGATCGTCTGGTGGGCAACCGGGACCGAGTGCGTCTCGGCGTTGACGCGGCGGCTCCGGCTGGGACAACTCGACCAAGCAGACGTGGATTCGGCGATCATTCGGCTCACCGATATCCGCAATCGGTGGACGGAGGTGCCGCCGACGGTGGAACTACGCGAAGAAGCCGAACGGCTGTTGCATCTTCACCCGCTGCGAGCGGCGGATGCGTTGCAACTCGAGGCGGCCCTGGAAACGGTGAGAAACGCGCCTCAGCCGCTCGCCTTCGTCTGTCTCGACGAGCGGCTTTGCCAAGCCGCCCGCAGCGAGGGCTTTCGCGTCGAGCCCTGAGGGCGGGAGCACGGCGCCATGGCTGAGCTCGCCCTGCCCTATCTCGCCATCTTGCGCGCCCGCTTCGCGCTGATGCTGCAATACCGCGCCGCGGCGCTGGCCGGCTTCGCCACGCAGTGCTGGTGGGGCGTCATCAAGATCATGGTGCTGGCGGCGTTCTATGCCGGCCATCCGCAGCAGCCGATCAGCCTGGCGCAGGCGATCACCTATACCTGGCTCGGACAGGGACTTTTGGGGTTGATACCGTGGAACGCCGATCCCGAAATCTCGGAGGCGGTGGAAAGCGGCAATGTCGCCTATGAGCGGCTGCGCCCGGTCGACACCCATGCGCTGTGGCTGGCGCGCGCCATCGCCCAGCGGGCCGGCACCACGGCGCTGCGGCTGCTGCCGATGTTCGTGGCCGCCGCGATCCTCCTGCCGCTCGTCGGCCTCAAGGACTGGGCCTGGCGGCTGCCGGCGACGCCGGCCGCGGCGGCGTTGTTCGCGCTGTCGATCACGCTCACCTTGCTGCTGGCCTCGGCCTTCGTGGTGCTGCTCAACATCGCGGTGACGGCGCTCAAGACGCGGCGCGCCGCCAACATCGCCGCCACCATCGTCAATCCGCTGTCGGGGATGATCGTGCCCTTGGCGCTGATGCCGGCCTGGGCGCAGGGCTTCCTGTTCTGGCAACCTTTCGCCGGCCTGCAGGACATCCCCTTCCGCATCTATTTCGCCAACCTGACCGGTGCCGCGGCCTGGGAAGGGATCGCGGCGCAGACCTTGTGGGTCGTGCTTTTCATTCTCGCAGGGCGGTTCTGGCTGGCCGAGGTGTGGGCCCGCGTCGACACGCAGGGGAGCTGATCATGGGCGAGTTCGCGCTGTTTCTTCGCTATATCCGCAACGGCCTCAGGGCCCAGATGCTCTATCCGACCGCGTTCCTGCTGCGGCTGGTGACGCAATTCACCGTCACCATCGTCGAATTCGGCGGCCTCTATGCGCTGTTCGCGCGCTTCGGCCACATCAAGGGCTGGAGCTTCGCCGAGGTCGCGCTGTTCTACGGCATCGTCAGCACCGCGTTCTCGCTGTGCGACATGAGCGCCCGCGGCTTCGAGATGCTGGGGCCGCAATTCATCAAGACCGGCGATTTCGACCGCATCCTGCTGCGTCCGCGCTCGGCGACGGTGCAGCTCGCCGGTTTCGAGTTCGGATTCACGACTCTGGGCCGGCTAGCGCAAGGCCTGGCCGCGACCGCGGTGGCGCTGTCGCTGCTGCCTGCCGCGTGGAGCGCCGCGAACGCCGCGCTGCTGCTGTGGGCGGTGCTGGGTGGTTTCGCGCTGTTCTACGGCATTCTCATCCTGCAAGGCACGATGTCGTTCTGGACCATCGAGAGCCTGGAGATCGTCAACACCATCACCTATGGCGGCGTCGAGGCGGCGCAATATCCGCTCGACATCTATGCCGGCTGGTTCCGCAAATTCCTGATCTTCGTCGTGCCCTTGGGCTGCGTGATCTATTTCCCGGTGGCGGCGGCGCTGGGGCGCAGCGCCATGACCGGCCTGCCGGCCTGGGCCGGCGCCCTGACGCCGCTGGCCGGGTTCGCGTTCCTAGGCGTCGCCTTCCTCGCCTGGAGCCGCGGCATCGCGCACTACACCAGTACGGGGAGTTAGCCGCCGTGCTATACAAATCCGTATGGCGCGCTCCGAACCGAAATGGGAAACCTACCGCTCCTTCCTGAGCGTGATGACGGAGGGCAGCCTGTCGGCGGCGGCGCGCAAGCTCGGCCTGACGCAGCCGACGCTGGGGCGCCATATCGACCAGCTCGAAGCCGATCTGCGCGTGCCGCTGTTCACCCGCAGCCAGTCCGGCCTGATCCCGACCCAGGCGGCGCGCGAGCTCCTGCCGCATGCCCAGGCGATGGCGAGCGCCGCCGATGCGCTGGTGCGCGCTTCCTCCGGCGCCGACGCCGAGGAGCGCGGCACGGTGCGGCTGACCGCCAGCGTGGTGATCGGCGGCGAAGTGCTGCCGCCGATCCTGACCGCGTTCCGCGAGCGCCATCCGCATATCGCGGTCGAGCTGGTGCTGTCGGACCAGACGCAGGACCTGTTGCGCCGCGACGCCGACATCGCGGTGCGCATGGTGCGGCCCGCCCAGGAAGCGCTGGTGGCGCGCAGGATCGGGCGCGTCGGCCTCGGCCTGCACGCCCATCGCCGCTATCTCGACAAGCACGGCACGCCACAAACGCTGGACGACGTCGCGCGCCACGCGCTGATCGGCTTCGACAAGGAGACGGCGGTGGTGCAATCGCTGCGGCGGCTGGGACTGACGCTGACCCGCGAGATGTTCGCGCTGCGCTGCGACGCCGACCTGGCGCAGCTGGCGGCGCTGCGCGCCGGGTTCGGCCTCGGCGTCTGCCAGTTCGGCATCGCGCGGCGCGATCCCGATCTGGTGCCGGTGCTGACCAACGTGTTCAAATTCGAGATCGAGATGTGGCTGGCGATGCACAAGGACCTGCGCGGCACCAAAAGGATGCGGCTACTGTTCGATCATCTGGCGGAGGGCCTGGGCGCCTACGCCGCGACCGCGCGGGCCCGCTGAGCATGGCGCAGTTCCTGATCGCCGCCCTCAATGCCGAAGCCACCGACGCGGTCGTCGCGCTCTACCG
>CAYXMO010000345.1:0-3885 GCA_964465935.1 uncultured Rhizobium sp. | reverse complement strand
GCGGTGGAGCGCAAGCGGGTGTTCGCCGGCTTCGTGCCGGAATCGGGGCTGGCGACGTTCGAGATCATGCATTGGGGCTGGGACGCCAAGCGCGCCTCGCATGTCAGTGCCGACGCGGTGACCTGCCCCATTTTGTGCCTGGCCGGCCAGCACGACCGCATCAACCCGCCCTCGACGATGCGGCGTCTGGCGGCGCGCTATCGGGATCGCGTGACGTTCGAGGAACGCAGCGGCCACAGCCATTGGCTGATCGGCGAACCCGGCTGGGAAAAGATCGCGGCACGGGCGCTGAGCTGGATGGATGAGGTTGCGAGCGCGAAGAGCGCAAAGGGGAAGAGTTAGTTCGTCGCGGTAGCCGCGCCCGGCGCATAGCGCTTCTTGAAGTCCTTCATGAAGGTCTGCAGCGTGTCGATCGACGCGATTTGCGCCGCCTGGTTGCGGAAGGCGAGGCCGTGGGCGTCGATGTTCTGCGCCACCACTGTAAAGGCGCTGCCGTCGGGGCTCGCCTTCATCTTCGGCCCGAAATTGGTCCGCAGGCGCTCGAGGCTGGCCTCGTCATTGGCGAGCGAATAGGCGACGGCGGCGCGCATGACTTCCTCGCGCTCCGGCGCGGTCAGCGGCGCGGCGTCGCTGTAGCGCGTGCCGAGCAGCTCCTCCGCCTTCTGGCCGGCGACCGCCCAATTGCCGCTCTCCCAATAGATGTCGGCGCGCAGCCGCGCGGTATCGGAGGCGTCGTCGACCGCGATCAGATCGATGGCGTTGTTCCACTGCTTGAGCGCGGCGAAGGCGCGTGCTTCCAGCAGCAGGCGCTGGTGATTGATGTCGTCGGGCAGGGTGCTGATCGCGGTCGTGCGGATGGTGTCGAGCGCGTTCTGCGGCTTCTGATCCATCAGATAGATCATGGCGAGGCGCGTCGCGACCTGGGCGCGGGCGACGCCGTCGAGGCGCTTGTCGATCTGATAGTGCAGCAGATCCTCGGCGGGGCCGAGCAGGTCGACCGCGACCAGGCGGTCGGACATGCGGCGGATCATCTCGTCGCCGTCGGGTCCGATGGGGGTGAGGTCGATGAAATCGTAGAAGATCGCCAGCGCTTCGACCGGCAGCACCTTGTCGGCCTTGCCCTGGATGAACAGCGAGGCGAAGGCGGCGCGCATGTCGTCCTGCGCCTTGCGCGCCATGTCGTCATTGGGGAAGCTCGCCGCCGCGACTTTCAAGATGTGCAAGCCGTCGCGCCAGCGCTGCTTGGCGAAATAGAGCGACGCCAGCTTGCGCAGCGTCTTCATCTCCAGCACGTCGCCGCGCCAACGGTAGCGCAAGCGTTCGAGCGCCTTGATCGCGGCGTCCTGGGTCATCACGCCGACGCGCAGCGCCGCTTCGGTGCGGTAGTAGATGCTTTCCGCCGCGGCGCGCTCGTCGCCGCTCTTCTCGATGGCGTCGAACAGCATAGCGGCCTCGTGGCCGCGGTTCTCCGATGCCAGCAGGCGGGCGCGCACCAGATTGGCGTCGATGGCGAGCTTGGCGTCGATGCCGGCGGGCAGGCGGGCGACGGCGGCGTCGGCGACTTCGAGATGGCCCTGGCCGAGCGCGGCTTGCGCCTTGGCGATGCGCTGGCGCGCCTGCCAGTCGGGCGCGTATTGCTTGAGGACCGGCTCGGCGCGGTCGAGATCGGCGCGGGCGGCGCCCCAGTCTTCGAGCGCGGCTTCGATCAGGCCGCGCCAGTAGGCGGCGTGGCGGTCGGCATCGAAGGCGGCGCCGGAGAGATCGTTATGGGCGTCGCGGTAACGGCCCATCATGTAGTTGGCGGCAGCGCGCAGGGTCAGGAGCTGGCGGTCGCTCTGCAAGGCGGGGTTCTCCGCCTGCATCAGGTTGACGAGGCCGAGCGCTTCGGCGGCGAAGCCGTTGGCGAGGTAGAAGCGCGCCAGCACCAGCCGCGCATGCGCGGCGTCGTCGGGCTTGAGGCGCGAGGTCGCGGCGCGCAGGCAGCGCTCGGTGGCCAGGAAGCTGCCGCCGGTGAAGCGGCCCCAGGCCGGGAAGTTGAGGAAAGACGGGCTGTCGGCGCGCGCCGCGATGGCGGCGGGCGAATCGGCGACCGGCATGGTCGGCGGCGTCAGCGCCAGGCCGCCGGGATGGGTGATGGTGACGCGGGTGTGGTCGATGCCGACCGCGAGGTCGTCGATATAGGGCACCAGCGCGAGACCGGACGCGGTCTTGAGCACGCCGAACTCGACATAGTCGTGCGGCGCGATCATGGCGCGACCGACGGCGGACGGCACGAGCACGAGCTGATCGCCGGCGACGGGATCGGTCAAGGTCACCGGATGCACCGCGCCGGGCAGCAGAGTCGAGAGCGAGGAATGCGTCGCGTCGTCCTGGTTGCGGGCGAAGCCGATGGCGATCGGCTGCTCGCTGACCGACGGCGCGATGACGACTTTGAGGTTCGAGCCTTCGGCTTGGGCGCCGATCTGCGCCACCTGCTTCAAGGTGATGCGCAGCACGCTGACGCCGTCGGCGGAGGCGGCTTCGACCGCGGCGGGATAGTCCTTGAGCGCGTTCTTGAGCTTGACGGCGTCGAGCGGCGGCGCGCCTTGCAGCACGATCCACGCGGTCAGCCCGCGCATGAACACGGCGGAGCCGCGGTTGGCGGCGCCGTTGAAGGTCAGGACCGCGCCGGCGCGGGTGAGTTGTCCGCTGGCATCGTCCGGTGGCGGCGCGGCGGGCGTGGGGGCTGTTGCCGCAGGAGTTGTTGCTGCTGCAGGCGTCGCAGTTGCCGGTGGTGTCGTCGTGGGTGCGGGCGGTGGAGTCGCGGTGGCAGGCTTGTTGGCGTCTGCGAGCTGTTGCGCGGCCGCGGCGATGGCGGCGGCTTGGGCCGACGACACGGCGGCCGTTCCGGGCTTGGCCGGCGTCAGCGCCGTGACGGTCGGCTTTTCGGTGCCGGGCGGATGATAGGAATCGGCGTCGGTCTTGGGCGCCAGCACGTCGAGCACGACTTTCGCGCCGGTGCGGAAGTCATGGAAGCCCGAGGCGGCGTCGGTATCGAACTCGACGATGGTGGCCTTGCCGTCGATCCGCCAGCTGGCGTTCTTGACCCAGGGCGGCGCGAAGCGCGCGATGGACGAGACGTCGACCCGCGCCAGGGCCTCGAAGCGGATGCCGAGTTTTCCGGCGCCGGGGAAGACGGCGTATTTGACGCTGTTCGGCCAGTCGAAGACCAGGCGCGTGAAATTCTGATAGGAGCCGGCGCGCACCGCGATCTGCGGCAGGCTGGCGATATCGACGGTTTTGGGCGGCGGCGGCGGCAGTGGCGGCAGGTCGGGCGGATTGCCGGTGAAGCTGCCCGGCACCAGGTCGATGGCGACCTGGTCGCCGACCGCGCTGGAATGGATGCGGACCGGCTGCGCCAGCGCGAAGCGATAGGTGCGGCCGTCGGGATCGACGCGCGCGCCATTGGCATAGGCGGAGAGATTTTGCGCCAGCGCCGCAGCAGTGACCGAGGTGGCGCGGCTGAAGCTCAGCGTCAGCACGCCGCCATTCACTTGCGCGCGCACCTGTGCCTTCGGCGTGAAGGTAAAGAGCACGCGGGCATAGCCGGCATCGCTGTTGACGCTCACGGCGTCGGCGGCGCGCGACTCGGTCGCACTCAGCACGAGCAGGCACGCCGCCGCGAACAGGCGGACGAAGCTGGTGCGGGGCGCGGCCGTGGTCATCTCAAGTCCAGTGTCGGCGGTGCGGTCTTAACCGTCCGTAAACCGTAAAATCTCCGGCTAGGTGTGCGGCGCCGGGGTAATCGGCGTCGGCGCGGCGGTGGCCGGCGGCGGCGTTGGCGTGGCGGCCGCCTGAGTCGCCGGCTTGGCCGGAGGCGTCGAAGACGGCGTCGCAGCCGGTTTG
>CAYXMO010000344.1:0-3894 GCA_964465935.1 uncultured Rhizobium sp. | reverse complement strand
GATCGCCGCCGTTCGCGTCGGGATGAAACCGCTTCACAAGTTCCTTATACCGCGCCTTGATTTCCAGCAAGGTGGCGGTATGGGCCAGGTGCAGCGTATCCAGCGCCTGCAGCTGCAGGCGCGTCAAAGTGCGCTCGGGGCGGCGGACACCGGGCCCACCGGAGCCCGATGAATCGCGGTCCTTTTCGAATGTTCCGTAGCCGTCCTCGACGCCGAAGCCGCCGCCAAAGGGATTCTGCATACGTGCCGCGCGTTTGCCGAGCGGCCAGGTCGGGCGGTGGCCGGTCATGGCATCGTTACGGAAGGATTCGATGTCCTTCTCGTCCATGCCGCGGAAGAAGTCCCAGGCCTCGTTGTGCTCGCGCGCATGGTTCAGGCAAAGCCAGATGTACTCGCCCAGCCGCTCGCGCGAGCGCGTCACCTTGTAGGCGCCGTCGCCGTCGCAGCCGGCGCGCGCGCAGGGACGCAGCGCAGCCTTGGGTTCCACGCGCGCCGCGTCCGGCTTGATGCGCATGTCGCGTTTGAAGCGCGGTTGCTGCTTGGCTGAATCCATCGGCGAATTATGGGGCGCAAGCGTGAAAAAACAAGAAAACGTATCGCTTGACTTACGTCGCCGGAGGGATGACACGCTATTGCCATGACGGTGGCCGACACGATCCGCCAGATATTAACCGCACGCTTCGCGCCCACCGAGCTCGTCGTCGAGGATGACAGCGCCAAGCATGCCGGCCATTCCGGTGCCCGCCCCGGCGGCCAAACCCATTTCTCGGTTCGCATCGTGTCGGAAACGTTCGCGGGCCAAAGCCGCGTCGAGCGCCAGCGCCGCGTCTACGCCGCGCTCGCCGAGTTGATGAAGCCCGACGGCATCCACGCCCTGGCGCTGACCACGGTCACGCCGGCGGAGGTTTGGCAGGAGCACTGACCGTGCGTGCTTCGAGGCTCGGCGCGAAGTGCGCCGAGCACCTCAGCATGACGAGAGTTGTACAAGCTCCCATCTCGTCATGCTGAGGTGCCCGGCGAAGCCGGGCCTCGAAGCACGCACTAAGTCGCCGTCTTGCCCTCGGCCGGCGCCACCGGCGCCACCGGCGGGATAACGCGCAGCGCCGTCACCTGGTTGCGCTGCCGCTTCATGATCTCGAACTGGTAGCCGAAGAACGCGAAGCGCTGCCCGACCTCGGGGATCGTGCGCGCTTCGTGAATCACCAGCCCGGCGATGGTCGTCGCCGCGTCGTCCGGCAGGCTCCATTCCAGCTCGCGGTTGAGGTCGCGGATCGGCACCGAACCGTCGATCAGGAACGAGCCGTCGGGCCGCCGCCGCACGTCGGGCCGGCCTTTCTCCTCGTGCTCGTCGGGAATGTCGCCGAAGATCTCGTCCAGGATGTCTTCCAGCGTGATCAGGCCCTGCAGCGCGCCGTATTCGTCGACCACCAGCGCGAAATGCGAGCGCCGGTCGCGGAACGAGGCAAGCTGTTCCTCCAGCGTGGTGGTGTCGGGCACGAACCAGGGTGGCGTCGCCAGCGCCGGGACATCGACCCCGGCGCGGCCCTTCTCGATGATCGCGCGCACGATGTCCTTGGTGTGGACGATGCCGACGATGTTCTCGGGCTGCTCGCGCCACAGCGGCACGCGCGTATGATTGGCGTCCAACACCGCGTGCAGCGCCTCGGCCGGCGGCAGGTCTGCATCGACCGACACCATGTTCTTGCGGTGGATCATCACGTCGGCGATCTGCAGTTCGCGCAGGTCCAAGATGCCGCCGATCATGTCGCGATGCTCGCGCTCCACCGCGCCTTCGGAATGGTGCAGGTTCACCGTGCCGCGGATCTCGTCATGCGCTTCGACTTCCTCTTCGCCGCCATGCTCGCGCAAACCGAACACCGCCAGCACGCGCCACACCAGGTACTGCACCGCGTTGACGATAGGCGCCAGGATGCCCACGACATAGCGCACCGGCGTCGCCACGGTCAGCGCGAAGCGGTCGGTGCGCGCGATGGCCAGCGTCTTGGGCAGGACCTCGACGAAGAACAGGATCAGCACCGTCATGATCGCGGTCGCGACATAGACGGCGCGCTGTCCCAGGCTGTGCTCCAGCACGGTGGTGGCCAGCGACGAGGCCAGGATGTTGACGAAGGTGTTGCCCAGGAGTAGCGCGCCCACCATGCGCTCGCGGTTGGAGACCAGCAGGTTCACGTCCTTGGCGGCGCGCGAGCCTTCGCTTTCGAGCTGGTGCATGCGCCCGCGCGACACCGCGGTCAGCGCCGTTTCGGACCCGGCAAAGAACGCGCCCAGCACCAGCAGCAGCGCGATCGGCGCGATGGAGACGAGAAGAACGGTATCCATGGGGAATCTCGGTTGGTCGGATGAACAGAATGTCATCCTGCGGCGGCCACGGCCAGCACCGCCATTTCACCTCCCCACGAGGGGGTGAGTCAGCCCAACACGTCCCGCACCGCATCCATCGGCACGTCGGCGGTCACGAAGGCCTGCCCGACGCCGCGCAGCAGGATGAACTGGATGCGTCCGTCCTTGACCTTCTTGTCGTGCGCCATGTGCTCCAGCAGCACCGCCGGCGGCAGCCGCGCGCCGGGGATTTCGGCGAGCGACGCCGGCAGACCGACGGCCTGCAAATGCCGCACGAAGCGGTCGGCATCCTGGCCGCTGCACAGCCCCAGCTTCACCGACAGGCGGAAGGCCAGCGCCATGCCAATGGCGACGCCTTCGCCGTGCAGCAGCCGCTCCGAGTATCCCGTCGCCGCCTCCAATGCGTGCCCGAAAGTGTGGCCGAGATTGAGCAGCGCCCGGTCGCCGGTCTCGCGTTCGTCGCGCGCCACGATGTCCGCCTTCATGCGGCAGGATCGGGCGACGGCATGCACCATCGCGCCAACGTCGCCGGCCAGCATCTTGGCGGCGTTCGCCTCCAGCCATTCGAAGAACGCCGCGTCGCCCAAGGCGCCGTATTTGACGATCTCGGCATAGCCGGCGAGCCATTCGCGCCGCGGCAGCGTCGCCAGCACATCGCTGTCGGCGATCACGATTCGAGGCTGGTGGAACAGCCCGACCAGGTTCTTGCCTTGCGCGGTGTTGATCGCGGTCTTGCCGCCGACCGAGGAATCCACCTGTGCCAGCAGGGTGGTGGGGATTTGCGCGAACGCGACGCCGCGCTTGAGCACGCCCGCCGCGAAGCCGGTGAGATCGCCGATCACGCCGCCGCCCAGCGCCACCACCAGCCCGCCGCGGTCGACGCCGCTTGCAAGCAATTCGCGGCTGAGCTGTTCGAGCCCGGCGAAACTCTTGGTCGCCTCGCCGGCCGGCAGCACGATGGGATGCGCGTCGAGCCCGGCCTTGCCCAGCGCCTCGAGCAGCGCCGCCAGATGGATCTCGGCGACATGGCTGTCGGTGACCACGGGCAGGGGCCCCTTCGCCAGCGGCTTCAGCAGATCGCCAGCGCGCGCCAGCAATCCCGGCCCGATATGGATGGGATAGGAGCGCTCGCCCAGGCTGACGGTGACGATCTCGTTCATGCTGCGCAGGCTCCGCTTTGCGCCAGCAGCGCCACGATCTTGTCGACCGACGCGGTATGCGGCCCATCCTCGCTGTCCAGCGTGTGATCGGCGAGGGCATAGACCGGCGAGCGCTCCGCCAACAGCCGCTCCAGCGTCGCGCGCGGATCGCCGGTGCGCAGCAAGGGCCGCGAGTCGCGCCGCTGGGTCCGCGCCAGCAGCACCTCGACCGGGGCGCGCAGCCAGATCGTCACCGCGCTCTCCTTCAGCGTCGCCCGCGTCGTCGCGTCCATGAAGGCGCCGCCGCCGGTGGCGATGACATGCGGCGGCTCGGTCAGGAGACGCGAGATCACCTTGCGCTCGCCGTCGCGGAAGGCGGGCTCGCCGTAGCGCT
>CAYXMO010000343.1:0-3899 GCA_964465935.1 uncultured Rhizobium sp. | reverse complement strand
CGATGATGATGCTGCTGCCCGCCATCGGCGAAGGCGGCATTCCGGCGCGGGTGCGGCTGGTCCTGGCGCTGGCGGTATCGGTGGCGCTGGCGCCGGTGGTGCAGAGCGCCTATCCCGCCAACCCGCCGGACAGCACGCTGAAGCTGGGCCTGCTGATCGCGCAGGAGGCGACGTGCGGCATCCTGATCGGCGGCATGTCGCGCATCATCATGAGTTCGCTGCAGACCGCGGGCTATCTGATCGCGACCCAGACCGGCCTCGCCTATGCCCAGACCGTCGATCCGACGCAGCATGAGCAAGGCGCCGTGATCGGCAATTTCTTCGCCCTCTTGGGCGCGGTACTGATCTTCTCGACCGATCTGCACCACATCGCGATCGGCGCGATCTCCGGCAGCTACAAGATGCTGCCGCCGGGCGCGGCGCTGCCCACCGCCGACATGGCGGAGCTGACCATCCGGCTCGTCACCGCGAGCTTCATCCTGGGCTTCCAGCTCGCGGCGCCGTTCCTGGTGTTCGGCTTCGCGCTCTATGCCGCGCTCGGCATCCTGGCCAAGCTGATGCCGCAGCTGCAGGTGTTCTTCGTCGCCATGCCGATCAACATCATGTTCGGCTTCGTGCTGATGGCGCTGCTGCTCGGCTCGATGATGACGCTGTTCTTGAATTTCTATTCCAGCAACATGGCGGCATTCCTGTAACCGATGGCCGACGAGCGCGACCAATCCCAGCAGACCGAACAGCCGACAGCAAAACGGCTGGAGGATGCGCGCGAGCACGGCGATATCGTCAAATCACCCGAGGTCTCGACCTTCGTGCTGCTGCTCGGCGGCACGTTCGCGATCCTGATGTTCGGAAGCTCGACGATGAAGAGCCTGGCGCAGTCCATGCTCATCTTCATCGAGCAGCCCGAGCAGATGGGCGTCAGCGGCGCCGACCTGACGGCACTGTCCTGGCACGTCGCGCTGATGCTGGGCGGCATATTGGGACCGGTGTTCGCGGTGCTGATGCTGGCGGCGGTGGCGGGGCATGCGATGCAGAGCCGCCCGACCTTCACGCTGGACAAGATCAAGCCCGATCTCGCCAAGCTGTCGCCGCTCGCCGGCTTCAAGCGGATGCTCGGGCTCGAAGGCATCCTGAACCTGGTCAAGGGCTTGTTGAAGATCGGCGTCGTCGGCTTTGCGGTGTGGACGCAGGTGTGGCCGGAGCGGACCATGCTGGAATCGGTGATGTCGCAGACGCCGATGGGCGTGGTCGGCGACATGAGCCATCTGCTCTACAAGGTGCTGATGGCGGCGCTGGCGGCGCTGGCGGCGATCGCGGCGGCCGATTATGTGATGCAGCGCTACCGCTTCCTGCAGCGCAACCGGATGTCGAAGCAGGAGATCAAGGAAGAGTACAAGCAGAACGAAGGCGATCCGCAGATCAAGGCGAAAATTCGCCAGCTGCGCCAGGAGCGCGCCAAGAAGCGCATGATCGCGGCGGTGCCCGAAGCGACCGTGATCATCACCAACCCGACGCACTACGCCATCGCGCTGAAATACGAGAGCGGCAAGATGGCGGCGCCGGTCTGCGTCGCCAAGGGCGTCGACGCGCTGGCGCTGAAAATCCGCGAAGTCGCCAAGGAGAACGACGTGCCGATCGTCGAGAACCCGCCGCTGGCGCGCGCCCTGCATGCCAGCGTCGAGGTCGACGAGGTGATCCCGGCCGAGCACTTCAAGGCGGTGGCGCAGGTGATCGGCTACGTCTATCGCCTGACCGGCAAGATCAAGGCGAATTAGCGAGCCGCCGAAACTGGCGCTTTCCCGCAGATTCTGCTATGGTGGGACGATGAGCAAAGTTGCCAAACTCTCTGCCGCAGAAGTCGAGGACGCGCGCAAGCGCCGGCTTATCGCGATGCATCTGCAGGAGATCGAAGGCAATCCGCTGACGCCGGAAGAAGTCGCGATGTTCGAAATGTTCGAACGCGAAGCCTGGCCGCATGAACGGTGTATTGCTTACATCCTCGCGGAAGCCAAAACGCTGGCCGTCGAGTGAGCGGCGATCCGCACATTTGTTCGGAGAGCCCAGTCCTCAAGACCAGATTCGAAATTCGCGATCAAATCGAACTCGACTGTATCGAGTAGAAACTCAAACTACGGCGCGTCCGAATTTTTCGCGCCCTCGCATAGATCAGGGCACATCCGCAAACCCATCCAGCGCCGCGACGATGCTTTCGCGCATGCCGGGGGTGCGCAATTCGTGTCCTGCCTCCCCTACGACCGTCAGTTCGCTTCCCGGCCAGGCGCGCGCCAGATCTTCGGCACCGGAGAGCGGCGAGCCCATGTCCTGGCCGCCATGGACCAGGAGGCCCGGAATGTCCTTCAGGCGATGCGCCTCGGCCAGCAACACGCCGTCCTCCAGCCAGGCGTCGTGGTGGAAATAGTGCGTGACGATGCGCGCGAAGCACATGCGGAATTTCGGATCGGCGTAGCGCGCGCCGGGTTTGCGATTGGGCGCGGTGGAGACCACCGCGTCTTCCCAGTCGCTCCACGCCCGCGCCGCCGCTTCACGCACCTGCGGGTCCGTATCGTTGAGCAGACGGTAATACGCCGCAACGAGATCGGGCGCGTGACCGGCATGCGCCGAGAAGCGCGCCCAGGCATCGGGGAAGAATTGGCCGGCGCCGTGATAGAGCCAGCGGATGGCGCTGCGGCGCTGGATGCCGATTGCGAACAGCACGATCTGTGTGACGCGCGTGGGATGGGCCAGCGCGTAAGCAAGGCCGAGCGTCACGCCCCACGATCCGCCGAACACCAGCCAGCGCTCGATCTTCAGATGCGCCCGCAGCGTTTCGATATCGGCGACGAGGCGCTGGGTTGTGTTGGTTTTGAGGTCGGTAGAAAAATCGCTCGCATGCGGCGTGCTGCGGCCGCAATTGCGCTGGTCGAACAGGACGACGCGGTAGCGTGCGGGATCGAAGAAGCGGCGCATATCGGCAGTGCAGCCCGAACCGGGGCCGCCATGCAGCACCACCGCCGGCTTACCTTGCGGATTGCCGCAGACCTCCCAATACAGACGGTGGCCTTCGCCGACATCGAGCATGCCGTGCGCGAAAGGCTCGATCTGCGGGTAAAGGTCGGGCATGCGCGGCTTATAGCATGCGGGGCTTTGGCGCACGTTTTGGTGACACGATTGCCCGCGCCGCGAAATCGGCCTAAAAGCGCGCTGCGGCGGTTCAGGCGCTTCTCGTGACGGCACGGACATCGGTTCAGACTCGCAAAGGCGCGGCGCGCCTAGCGATCACCGTTGTCGCGCTGCTGGCTTTCGCCCTGCAAACGCTGGTCCTGCAGACCCATATCCATGGCGCACCCATTGCCGCGGCCGCCGGCGTGTCGCTGGCGGTCGAGAAAGGCCAGCAGCCGGACAAGTTCCCGCCCGCCAGCGATCCCGCCAATTGCCCGATCTGCCAAGAAGTGCTGCATGCCGGCGCTTTCGTGGCGCCGTCGGCGGCGGCCCTGCCGGTCGCGACGCTGGCCACCGTCATCGAATTCGTGTTCGTCCGAAATGTCGCGGCCACGCCGTCGGCGTCACATGGCTGGAACAGCCGCGCGCCACCCTTCGCCTAACTCCAAGACAATGAAGCGCTGAGCCCAAGGCTGCGTGGAGGCTTCCACGCGCCGAGCGGCTCACCACAGCACATCGCCGATTCCTTCGGCCGCGTGCGCCCTTCGGAATATCGGAGTTAGCCTATGTCCCGAGCCTCTCCCTATCTGGCGGCAACCGCCGTCCTTGTAACGCTTTCATCCGTCTCACCCGCCTTCGCCGACGAAGCCGCCGACCTCGCCGCGATCAAGGCGCAACTGGGCGTGCTGCAGCGCGAATATGGCGGCAAGATCAAAAGCCTCGAAGCGCGTCTCGCCAAG
>CAYXMO010000342.1:0-3909 GCA_964465935.1 uncultured Rhizobium sp. | reverse complement strand
TGCAGAGCGCCACGCTCAAGGAACTCGCCGGCGGCGACAACGATTTCGGCGCCATTGGCATTCCCGACCGCGGCGACCTCATCACCAAGAACGTCGCGCACTGCGACAGCGGCGACTATCTCGACGTCCCCGGATATCCGCGCACACGGGAACAGGCGAACAACGCGCTCTACGCCTGCCGCGCCTGGATGCACGAGAAGTTCGACGAGGCGGTCGCCGACGCCGCCAAGCTCGTCGATGCCGGCGGCGCGCTCAGACCCGACCAGCTGCGCATCCCCTGCCTCTTCGTCGGCCAGATCAAGGGCAAGGCCAAGTGCAACGTGATCGAGGATCTGGGTATCCTGCTGCACGCTTCGGAGGATTTCTATTCCCACAGCAACTGGGCCGACGTCGCCGATGCGGCGCAGCCCATCGGCGCCGAGAACCCGCCGGGCCTGGGCAAGTCCGGCCGCGCCGCCTTCATCGACCTGCGCCACGACAATCCCTTTCCCGCCGGCCTGATCACCGGCTGCTACGAGAAGCCGCCGGAAGCGTCGCACTGCAATTACGGCGGCGGCCACCGCATCAAGCATGCCGTGGTCAACAAGGACACCGGCACCATCGATCCCATCATCGGCGCCGGCACCACGCCGCGTGGCATGCATGACGACAATTTCGCGCATGCCGTCGCGGCGGCTATCGACGACACCCAGGACAAATGGCTCGCCTTCCGCCAGCAGCTGGTCGCGGCCTACGGTTCCAAGACCGGTGCCTTGATGGCCTGCGCCATCGCCCACGACGATCCGGTGGCCGATTGCGGAAAGTAGCCCGCGCGCCGGGCCTTAGTGGAACTTGAACAGGATCGTCCGCTGCGTGCCTTCGCCCAAGGGGCTGGCGACGCTCGCCAGCAGCCGTGAATATTGGAACTGATGCGTCTCGATCATCGGCGGATCGCCGGGCGCGCCGGCGGATGCCGCGACCACGACGCGCTGCAGCTCATGGCGCAGATAGCCGACGCGCGACAGATCGACCGCCACCTCGCTGGGTTGCATGCCGAAGCGGCCGTCCCAGCTGTATTCGTTGGAGCCGTCCGGCGTGCCGTGCATCGGTCCGAACGCCGAATCGAACGCGGCGATCGCGCCCGGCGCGCCGTTGCCATAGAACGCCTCGTAGCGCGTGATCGTGCCTGCGTCCGGCGCCGGCTGCACCGCAGGCGCCCATAGCTCGCCCGCCAGCCGCGTGCCCGCGTCGCGGTGCCAGCTGCCGCGGCGGATCAGCGCCCGCGCCCGTGTCAGCGGCGGGCGCTGCGTCAGGCCGTAAAGCTTGAACGAGACATAGCCGACGGCATCGACTTCGCTGTGGCGGTGGTTGAACACGATGTAGAGATGCGCCTTGGGCTGCGGCAGCGACACGCAGGTGACGCCGGCGCGCGGAACATAGACGAAATTGGCGTTGTCGCGCTTGAAGCCGACGGTGCCGAAGCTGGTCTTGGCGAAGAACACGGTCCAGCCATAGGCCTTCACCGCGGCCGATGAATCGATGCTGGGGCAGCTCTCCTCGGCGGCGGCGGCGCCGGAGCACAGCAGCGCGGCCAGCGCCAGCGGCGCGAACGCCTTCATGGCGCACCGGCCGGCTTGGCCGTCGGGAACGCGAAGGGGATGAACAGCGTGAACAGGATCGAGAAGATCGCCGGAATCGATTGCGGCGCATCGCTCAGCGCCGCGAAGCTGATCGACAGCCAGGGCCACAGGATGTTCGCGGCCCACAAGATGTAAGCAGCCAGGATGAATCCAAGCTGCAGGATCGACGCGACCTTGCGCACCTGCCGCGCCCACAGAACGACGAAGACGCCGACCACCACGAAGGCGAGCGCGATCCAGATGCGGTCGTCGCGGTCCAGCTCGACCAGTCCGTTGACCGTGGTCAGCGCCGCGATGCCTTCGGCCGGCAAGAGCTTGACCAGCTTGTCGGCATAGCCGTCCTGATGGCCGTCGATTTGTCCCGACATGCGCGTGCCCCCGCTCAGACGCCGGCGAGCATATCGCGGTTGCGCGGGAAAAGAAGCGGGACGCTAGTTCTTCGTCTTGGCGTCGCCGGCCAGGAAGCTCTTGGCCTTGGCCAGCCAGCTCTCGGTCGCCGGGTGGCAGCCTTCCTCGTTGAGCTTCTCGAAATCGCGCAGAAGTTCCTTCTGCTTCTTGGAGAGCTTGACCGGCGTCTCGACCGCGACCTCGACATGCAGATCGCCATGCATGCCGCTGCCGCGCAGCACCGGCATGCCTTTGCCGCGCAGGCGGAACTGGCGGCCCGACTGGGTGCCTTCGGGGATCGTGACCTTGGCGCGGCCGCCGTCCAGCGTCGGCACGTCGATGGCGCCGCCCAGCGCCGCGGTGATGAACGACACCGGCGCGCGGCAATAAAGATCGTGGCCTTCGCGCTGGAACATCTCATGCGCCTTGACCGAGACGAAGATGTAGAGATCGCCGGCCGGCCCGCCATTGACGCCGGCCTGGCCCTCGCCGGAGAGCCGGATGCGGGTGCCTTCCTCGACGCCGGGCGGAATGTCGACGCTGAGGGTGCGCTCCTTCTGGACGTGGCCGGCGCCGCGGCAGCCCTTGCAGGGGTTCTTGATGACGCGGCCATTGCCGCGGCAGGCCGGACAGGTGCGCTCGATGGTGAAGAAGCCCTGCTGCGCCCGCACCTTGCCGATGCCCGAGCAGGTCGGACATTGCTCGGCCTTGTGGCCGGGCTCGGCGCCCGAGCCGCCGCAGGCTTCGCACGCCACCGCGCTGGGCACCTTGATCTGGGCGCCCCGGCCCTTGAACGATTCTTCGAGAGTGATCTCGAGATTGTAGCGCAGATCGCCGCCGCGGTTCTGCCGCCGCCGGCCGCGCCCGCCCATGAACTCGCCGAACAGATCGTCGAACACGTCGCCGAAGGACGAGGCGAAGTCGAAGCCGCTGGGGCCGCGTCCGCCCATGCCGTTCTCGAAGGCGGCGTGGCCGAAGCGGTCATAGGCGGCGCGCTTCTGGTCGTCCTTCAGGACGTCATAGGCTTCGTTGATTTCCTTGAACTTGATTTCGGCGCTGTGGTCGCCGGGGTTGCGGTCGGGATGGCATTCCATCGCCATCTTGCGATAGCTGGCCTTGAGAGTGGTCCCGTCGGCACCCTTCTGGCAGCCCAGGACTTCGTAATAGCAGCGCTTGCTCATGACGAACTATGTACTACCCGCCCCGTTAAAAAAGAGGCCCGGACTCGCCGGGCCTCCCAAATCGAAGCCCGGCCTTAAGCCGCGCCCTTCTTGTCGTTGTCGTCGACTTCCGAGAACTCCGCATCGACGACGTTGTCGCCGCCCTTCGGATCGTTCCCGGCGCCGTCGGCCGCGGCATCCGCCGCCGCCGCGCCGGCCTGCTGCGCCTTGTACATCGCCTCGCCGAGCTTCATCGACGCGGTCGCCAGGGCCTGGGTCTTGGCCTTGATGTCCTCGGCGTCGTCGCTCTTGACCGCTTCCTTCAGCGCTGCGATGGCGGCTTCGATCGCGGTCTTCTCCGGCGCGTCGACCTTGTCGCCGTGCTCGCCCAGTGCCTTCTCCGTCGAATGGATCAGGGCGTCGGCCTGGTTCTTGGACTCCACGGTCTCGCGCCGCTTCTTGTCCTCGGTGGCATGGGCTTCGGCTTCCTGCACCATCTTCTTGATGTCGGCTTCCGAGAGGCCGCCCGACGCCTGGATGCGGATCTGCTGCTCCTTGTTGGTCGCCTTGTCCTTGGCGGTCACCGACACGATGCCGTTGGCGTCGATGTCGAAGGTGACTTCCACCTGCGGCACGCCGCGCGGCGCCGGCGGGATGCCCATCAGGTCGAACTGGCCCAGCAGCTTGTTGTCCGCCGCCATTTCGCGCTCGCCCTGGAAGACGCGGATGGTCACCGCGTTCTG
>CAYXMO010000341.1:0-3930 GCA_964465935.1 uncultured Rhizobium sp. | reverse complement strand
CTGCAGATCGCGCGCGGCGTCAGCACCAAGGGCTTCGCCGCCTGGAAGCGCTACGCGCCGCAGATGCAGGACGTGCTCGCCGGCCTGCAGCCCTGGGTCGAACGCTTCGGCTATGGGACGGCTGAGTCATGAGCGGGCCCTCTGCCTTGCAGCAATATCTCCACGCCGTCGGCACCGCGCTGCGGCAGAACGATCTGCAGCGCGCCTTCCAGCTCTCGGAGCAGGCCGTCTCGCAAGGCTTCGAGGACGCCAACCTGCTGACGCTTGCCGGCCAGTGGCGCATGCGCAACGGACAGCCCGACCGCGCCTATCCCATCTTGATGCGGGCGCGCGAACTGGCGCCGAAAAACGTTGAAGCGCTGAACGCGCTGGGCATCTGCCTCGATTTGATTGGCCGCCCGCGCGATGCGATCGAAGCGTTCGACGCCGCGCTCAAGGTCTCCCCCAACACGCCCTATCTCAAACTCCACCGCTCGCAGCCGCTGGAAAGCATCGGCCGGCTGCAGGAGGCGCAGGCCGCGCTGGAGCAGGTGCTCGCGGCCGAACCCGGCAACCTCCAGGCACTCGATCGCCTCGCCAATCTCTGCGCCCGCCGCGGCGACATGGACGCGGCGCGAACCTATGCCGCCCGCTCGCTCAAATTGGCGAACAGCCCGGCCGCGGCGATCGCGCTGGCGATGGCCGAGCTCGCCGACAGGAAATTCGATGCCGCGCACCGTCTCGCCGCGCCGATCGCCGCCGACGTCAAGAGCGGCCCGGTGAACCGCGCCATCGCCTACGGCCTCGCCGGCGATGCCCTCGACGGCCTGGACCGTCCCGCCGAGGCCTTCGCGGCTTACACAGCGGCGCGCGAGGTCTTGCGCGGTTCGTTCGGCGCGATGCTGCAGGACGGCGAAAGCGCCACAGCGCGGGTGCGCCGCCTCGCGGAGTATTTCCGCGCCGCGCCGCCGGACGCCTGGCGCCTGGCGCCCGCCGCTGCCGCGCCGGTCCGCACGCATGTCTTCCTGGTCGGCTTTCCGCGCTCGGGCACGACGCTGCTGGAGCAGGCGCTGGCGAGCCACGGCAGCGTCCGCACCATGGAGGAAGTCGACTGCCTCGGCGATGTCGCCGGCGAATTCTTTTACGCCAAGGACGGAATGGAACGCTTCGCGGCGCTGGACGAGAGCGGCCTCGCGCAATTGCGGGCGCGCTACTGGCAAGGCGTCGCGGCGGCTGGCGTCGCGGCCGACCGCCCCGTCTTCGTCGACAAGATGCCGCTCAATTCGGTGCATCAGGGGCTGATCGCACGGCTCTTTCCGTCGGCGAAGATTCTCTTCGCGCTGCGCGATCCGCGCGACGTGGTCTTGAGCTGCTTTCGCCGCCGGCTGGTGATGTCGGCGCACATGTACGAGCTGTCGCAGCTCGGCGGTGCGGCGGCGTTCTACGACGCGGTGATGGCGCTTTCGGCGATCTATGGCGGCGTGCTCACCCTGCCGCGCCTGGATCTGCGCCACGAAGACATGGTGGCGGATTTCGACCGCGAGATGCGCCGCGTCTGCGAATTTCTCGGGATCGGCTGGGACGATGCGATGCGCGACTTCGCCGCCCATGCCCGCCGCCGCGACATCAAGACGCCGAGCGCCAGCCAGGTCGTGCGCGGCCTCAACCGGGACGGAATCGGCCAGTGGCGCCGTTTCGGCGCTGAGCTCGCGCCGGTGCTGCCGGTGCTGCAGCCCTGGATCGACCGTTATGGCTATAAGGAATCTTGAGACATGAGCCGCCGTCAGCACTCCGAACGCGGTCCCAACAGCGGTCCGACCCAGCGCCAGCTGCGCGTCGGCGAGATGCTGCGCCATGCCCTGGCCGAGGTCCTGCGCCGCGGCGACATCCGCGATCCCGACCTTGCCGGCGTCTCGGTGACGATCACCCAGGTCAAGCCGTCGCCCGACATGCGCCACGCCACCGTGTTCTGCGAGCCCTTGGGCGGCAAGAACGCCAAGGCCGTGGTCGCGGCGCTCAACAAGCACAAGGGGTTCCTGCGTGGCGAGATGGGCCGGCTGATCGCGATGAAGTTCACGCCCGAGCTGCGCTTCCTGGAAGACGAATCCTTCGCCGAGGCGCAGAAGATCGAGACCCTTCTCAAATCCTCCCGCGTCCAGCAGGACCTCAAGAGCGGCGAGGCGGACGAAGAATAGCTGGCCTTCGCCTTGCAGCACCTGTTCCAGCCTACGGGCCCTGTCCCGTTTCGGAACACGCGCGAAGGATCGCCATGCTCGAACTCGTCAAGCCCACGGCCAAGGTGCTGCTGAACTCGGCCCTGTCGCTGCTGCCCAAAGCGGCCCAGCTCAAATACAAGGAGCATCACGAGCTGCGCTATTGGCGCGGCGTCGCGGCGACGATGGTGAACAACAAGGCGCAGCAAAGCCACGAACGCGCCCATTACGAGCACTTCTTCACGACCTTCTTCGGCCTGACCAAGGCGGACTATGCCGGCAAGGCGGTGCTCGACATCGGCTGCGGTCCTTGCGGCAGCCTGGAATGGGCCGACAATGCGCGCCAGCGCGTCGGCCTCGATCCCCTCGCCGACGCCTATCGCAAGCTGGTCGAGGACGATGCGCAGCAGATGAGCTACTGCGCCGCACCGTCCGAGAAGATCCCGTTCCCCGACGGCCATTTCGACGTCGTCACCACCTTCAACAGTCTCGATCACGTCGACGATGTCGACGCCACCGTCGCCGAGATCAAGCGCGTCGCCGCCCCGAAGGGCCGCATCTTGGTCATCGTCGAGTTCGGCCACGCCCCGACCCCGACCGAGCCGCATTGGCTGGACGAGAACGTCACAGACAAGTTCGCCCCGCAGTTCAAGGCGCACGACATCCGCCTGTTCGGCGTTCGCGAGGATCACAATCTCTACGCCTCGATGCTGGACGGCGCGCCCCATGTGAAGGGCGAGGAAGGCATCATCGCCTTCCGCCTGGAACGGGCCTAACCCCCGTCGGCTTGCCTTTATGCGGCGCGCTTGTCACAAGCGCGCCGCAAACCTTTTGGGCCCGCCGTGGCACGCCGCAAGAAAGGCCAGCCGGTGCACGGCTGGGTCATCGTCGACAAGCCGCAAGGCGTCACCTCCACCCAGGTGGTGGGGGCGGTGCGGCGCATCTTCGACGCCCAGAAGGCCGGCCATGCCGGCACCCTCGATCCGATGGCGACCGGCGTGCTCGCGGTGGCGCTGGGCGAGGCGACCAAGACCGTTCCTTACGCGATGGACGCGCAAAAGACCTACCGCTTCACCGCCCATTGGGGCGAAGCGCGCGATAGCGACGACGCCGAAGGCAAGCTCACCGGAACCTCCGAGGTCCGCCCTACCCGCGAGGCCATCGAGGCGATGCTCCCCCGCTTCACCGGCGCCATCGTCCAGGTTCCCCCGGCCTATTCGGCGATCAAGGTTGCGGGCGAGCGGGCCTATGACCTGGCCCGGGAAGGCCAGGAGGTGGTCCTGGAACCGCGCACCGTCGAGATCCTGGAGTCCCGCCTGCTGGAGATGCCGGGCCCCGACCACGCCGTGTTCGAAATCCGTTGTGGCAAAGGCACTTACGTCCGGTCCTGGGTCCGCGACATGGCCCTGGCCCTGGGCACTTTGGGCCATGTTTCGGCGCTTCGCCGCACCCGGATCGGGGGATTTACCGAAGATTTGGCCGTGCCCCTAGCAATCGAGGGGGGTTCTATGCATATTCCCGCCGCTTTTGAGCACTTGAGGCCCCTTGCAACCGCGCTGGACGGCATCCCGGCGCTGGCTGTCACGGGCCAGGAGAGCGTCCGCCTGCGAAGCGGCAATCCGGTCCTGATCCGCGCGAACCAGTTCGCCAGGATCGCGGAGAGCCAGGCGCCGGACGGCGACCTGCAAGGGCTCACGGTTTTTCTTCAGACCTCTGAGGGCGAGCCGGTGGCACTGGC
>CAYXMO010000340.1:0-3941 GCA_964465935.1 uncultured Rhizobium sp. | reverse complement strand
TTCTCCTCCAGGATTTTGGCGCCCTCGTTGATCATCGGATAGAGGCAGCGCTCCAAAATCTCCTCGTCCGAGATCGTGCGTGGGTTCTTGCCCGACTTCGACACGAAGTCGTGGATGATCTTCTCGGTCACCGGCGACGGCTTGGCGGCGCGGGTTTCGGGGTCGTAGTCGTAATAGCCGGCGCCGGTCTTCTGGCCGCGGCGGTCCGCTTCGCACAAGACGTCGCGGATCGTCTCGCCGTGGCTCTTCTCCTTCACCCAGCCGATGTCGAGGCCGGCGAGGTCCGACATCGCGAACGGCCCCATCGGGAAGCCGAAATCGTAGAGCACGCGGTCGACGTCCCACGGCATCGCGCCTTCCAGCACCATCTTCTGCGCCTCGCGGCCGCGCGCGCCGAGGATTCGATTTCCGACGAAGCCGGGGCAGACCCCGACCAGCACCGCGATCTTGCCGATGGTCTTGGCCAGCTTCATCGAGGTCGCGATCACTTCCTTGGAGGTGTGATCGGCGCGCACGATCTCCAAGAGCTTCATGACATTGGCCGGCGAGAAGAAATGCAGGCCGATGACGGCCTCGGGCCGCTTGGTCACGCTCGCGATCTCGTCGATGTTGAGGCCGCTGGTGTTGGTCGCCAGGATCGCGCCCGGCTTACAGATCGCGTCGAGCTTGGTGAAGATGTCCTTCTTGATGTCCATGCGCTCGAACACCGCCTCGATCACCAGGTCGCAGTCCGCCAGCGCTGCCATGTCGAGCGAGCCGGCGAACATCGCCATGCGCTTCTCGACCTCGTCCACGGTGAAGCGCCCGTTCTTGGCCGAGCGCTCGTAATTGCCGCGCACGACTTTTAGGCCACGGTCCAGCGCGTCCTGCTTGACCTCGACGATGGTCACCGGGATGCCGGCATTGACGAAGTTCATCGCGATGCCGCCGCCCATCGTGCCGGCGCCGATGATGCCGACCTTCTTGATGGGAATGAGCTTGGTGTCGTCCGGCACGTCGGGGATTTTGTTGGCGAGGCGCTCGGCGAAGAAGTAATAGCGCTGCGCCGCCGACTGGGCGCCCATCATGACGTCCATGAACAGCTTGCGCTCGGTCTTGAGGCCGTCCTCGAAGGATTGGTTCACCGCCGCTTCGATGCACTGGATGTTGGCTTCCGGCGCCTTGAAGCCGCGGAACTTGCGCGCATTGGCTTTGCGGAAATTGCTGAAGATCTCCGGATGGCCCTTGGCGGCTTCGAGCTTGGCGTCGTTCTCGCGCACTTTCTTCAGCGGCTTTTTCTCCGCCACGATCCGCCGCGCGAAGGCGATGGCGCCGTCCTTCAGCTTGCCTTCCTCGGCCAGCTCGTCGACCAGGCCCATGGCGAGGCATTCCTTGGCGGGCACGTGCTGGCCGCTCGTCACCATCTCCAGCGCCTTTTCGACGCCGGCGATGCGCGGCAGCCGCTGTGTCCCGCCCGCGCCGGGCAGCAGGCCGAGGTTCACTTCGGGAAGGCCGCAGCGCGCGCTCGGCACCGCGACGCGGTAATGCGCGCACAGCGCGACTTCGAGCCCGCCGCCCAGCGCCGTGCCGTGGATCGCCGCGACCACCGGCTTGGGCGAATCCTCCATCATCGCCTGGACGTCGAACAGCGAGGCGCCTTTGGACTGGCCACCGAATTCGGAGATGTCGGCGCCGGCGATGAAGGTGCGCCCGTCGCAGATCAGCACGATGGCCTTGACGTCGGCATCGGCGATGGCGGCCTTGAAGCCTTCATAGAGCCCGTCGCGCACATTGGCCGACAGCGCGTTGACCGGCGGCGAGTTGAGCGTGATGACGCCGATCTCGCCGTCCTTGGAAAAGTCCGTTACCGCATTGATGGCCGTCATGAAGACACTCCCCGACATATTGTTGCTGGTTGCTGGCCGACAAAAAATCAGGCTGGGCGGCGGAAGTCGAGTCGTTTCCCAACTGGCCGCCTGTCGCGGCGTAAGGGTCACGCCTCCCGATCTTCCGCTAAATGGCGCTATGCTCGGCGCCATGGACGACTCCGCGCCGGCGCTGCGCAGCAACCGGCAACGCTTTTTCGACTTTCTGTTGCTGCTGGTCACGATGGCGCCGCTCGTCGTGGCGGGTTTGTTCGCGACAGATGGACTGTCACGCCGCTGGTGCCCGCCCGGCACGTTTCTCTGGGGCACGACCCTGCCGCAGCTGCGGCTTGTCGCCGTCGTGCTGTTCGCCTTTGCCGGCGGTTATCTCGTTGTTCGCCTCCTGCTGCGGATGATTCCCGCGCTTGCCGTCCTCACCGGATATCCGGCCCCGTACAGCCATGCATCCCGGGCCGGCAGCTGGTCGCGCTTCTGGCTTTATTTCGCCGGCGCCTGGATGCTTGCCGGCCTGCTCCTGTTGCTTGCCACGGCGGCGGCGAGATTCTGTCTCGCGCCAGGGGCGATCTCATCTCGCGACAGTCCCTGGGGCGATTCGATCACTTACGACTGGCAGGACGCGATCGCGATCCAGACGTCCTGTTCGCGCGGCGCGCGTGGCAGCTGGAGCGCCGCCTATCTGCTGGTGTTGCGCGACGGAGCGGCCATCGATCTGCTGGCGTCGGAGCCGCGATTCCGCGACGGCTATCTTGCGCTGGTGCGCGCCTTGCGCGCTCGGGACGTGCGGTTCGACGCCAGCCGAGTCGCCGCCGATTGCGGCCATCAGGACGTGGATCTTTTGCGGCATGCGCCGCGCTAGGTGACGGCAAGGGGAGCAACGATGATCAAGGTCCTGATGGAGCGCGCGATCCCGCCTGGTTTCGACACCACGGACGACGCCCAGGTGGCCCAGCATGCGCGCTACGCCGTCGACGGCTTCGCCGCGCTCGCCGGCAAGGGCGCGTGGATCCAGACCTACATCACGGACGACAAGCTGTTCGGCGTCGCCGTATTCGAGAGCGAAGCCGACATCGCCGTCTACCGCGCCCGTGTCGGTACGAGCGGCCAGCAGGTCATCATCCACCGCATCCACCGCATCATCGACGCGGCGAACGCGGCGCCGCGCAAGGGCTGATGCGCGTCCGCTCACGGGTATCCGATTTCCTTGGACGCCGCGCCCGCCATGCGCGATCCTCGGCAAATGGCATCGTCGCCCAATCCTAAGTCTTGGGCCGAGGTTCGCGGCACGTTGGCGCTGTGCGCGCTCATCGTTCCGTTCGGATACGCCACACTCGCGTCGGTCGAACGCCTGCAGCTCTGGCGCTGCCCGCCCGGGACCTTTCTGGCAGGCGCCGAGCGCCTTCTTCTGCAGAACATCTCCTTAGGCGTCTGCGCCATAGCGCTTGCCATGCTGGTCATTCTTACCACGGCGAAATCGCCGACGCTTTTCCGCTTCCTGGGCGGCGAGAGGTTTTTCGGCGATGCCACAACTTGGCGCAAGACTCTCCGCTTCTTCCTGTTCGCAGGAGCGGCGACGGCCGCGTTCGGTCTTTGGATGGCGAACGCGAGCTACTGCCTCGCGCCCACCCGCATCACGCTGCGGCCATGGCCATGGCATGACGTGCGCGAGTTCCGTTGGCGCGATGTTGATCTCGTCGAGGCGAGATGCACCCGCAGCAAGGAATGGTCCGCGATGCTGACGCTTCGTCTGCGCGGCGGTGAAGAGATCGAAATCCCGCATACCCGGATCGACGAAGCTTATCGCGGCATCAGGCAATCTTTGACGGGATTGCCGTTCGTTTTGGATACGCGCGACATTGATCCGAACTGCGGCATCCCCGAAAGGGACTTGTTGCTGCATTTGCGGTGAAACCCTGCCGCAGCGGAAATCTTCCTTTCGGACACCGAAGGTCTATCGTTCGGGCAAAGATCGGGAGGCCCGCATGTCCTACGAACACATCCTCTACGACGTGAAAGACGCGGTGGCGACGATCACGCTCAACCGCCCGGACAAGCTCAACGCCTACACCGCGACCATGG
>CAYXMO010000339.1:0-3941 GCA_964465935.1 uncultured Rhizobium sp. | reverse complement strand
CCGCCGGCCGGGATCGGGGTTTCGAACTCGCCGCCGGCGATGCGGTCGGCGACCGAGGCCGCCTGCGCCAGCGGCCGCGCGATGCGGCGCGTCAGGATCGCGGTGATCAGGAAGGCAAGCAGGATCGATCCGGCCAGACCGGCGACCAGCACATAGCGGAATGTCGAGATCGCATCGACTGCCTTGCGGCGTCCGACATAGGAATGGTCGGTGTTGAATTCGATTAGCAGGTCGAAGGCGTCGTCGATCCGGCGCGCCAAGGTATCGGCCTTGGCGAAGTCGCCGCCATGGCGCGCGGCGTTCCAATCCTTGACCAACGCCTTGATCGTCTCGATCTGGCGGCGCTCATCGGCTTCGTCGGAGCGTTCCTCGGCGACACCGAGATCGCCATCGAAAGTCGCTGCCAGGTCGTCGATCTGCGCGTCGATCTGGGCGCGATCGGCGGCCGGCGCCTGCGCCCGCTGCAGCAGCTTGCGCTCGATCTGGGCGAAATCGAAATTCGCGGCGCGGGCATAGTTGATCGCCATCAGCGGCCGGTCGAAGGTGTCGATCACCATGTCGCCCGCCCGGCTGAGCACGCTGTAGCCGTAGTAACCCTGCGCCGCGATGATCAGGCTCATCGCGAAGAAAGCGCCGAACAGCAGCGCGCCGATGGACTTGCGGAATACGGACATGCGTCAACGGCCGCGACACGGCCAACTCAAGGCTTCCCGCGCGCATTTTCGCACCTGCGAGGTTGCCGGAGCCTTAACCAAACGGAGGCCGGTAATACCTATTTTACGTGAACGATCAGCGCCATCTTGGGATGGATGTGGCAATGGACCTCGAAGGTTCCGGCGGCGGGGAATTTCACCGGCACGTCCTGACCCGGCGGCTGCTCGTCCGAATCGAAGCTCATGGCGTCCGACTTGATGTAGATCTGGTGAATGAACTCGTCGCGGTTGGAAAAGGTAAGCGACTCGCCTTTGGCGATCGTGACCTCGCCGGGATGAAAGGCGCGGCCCGACTGCACGATGGTATGGGCGTCGTCGGCCAGCGCCGCGCCGCCGAGCGCGCCGGCCAGGGCGAGCAAGGGCGCGAAGCGGCGGATCACTTCGTCACCACGTCGTGCTGCATCGGCGCCAGGCGCGCGAGGAAGCGGTTCTGGGTCGCAAACGGCACGCCGGCCTTGTCGAGCGCGTCCTGCAGATCCTCGACCACGGCGTTGAAATCGGCGTTGTCCAGACCGAGAGCCTTGTGCGCGTCCTCCATCGAGCGGCCCTTGTATTCGCACGGCCCGCCGGCGACGACGCAGAACTGGTCGGCGAGCAGCTTCTCGAAGCGCTCCATATTGGTGTTGTCGAACGTCGCCTTGATGCGCGGATCGGCGAGGAAATTCGCCGTGGTGTATTTGGCGATGGTGGCGATGCCGTCCTTCTCGCCGAGGTCGCGATAGAGCGAATCCTCCGCCGCCAGCGCATGGCCGCTGGCGATGGCGAGCACGGTGACGGCGGTGGCCAAAGAGAACGCGCGCAGCGCGTGGATCCAGAACTTGGTGCGCATGGTTAGAGCCCTGCCTGCAGCGAGAGATAGACGCCCTGTTGGCCGTCGTGAATCACGATGTTGCCCAGATTGGCGTAAGCCAGCGTGGCCGAGAGATGCTTGTCGACGAAATAGGCGGCGAAGACGTCGAACGCCGCGTCTTCGCGCGCGATGGAGAGATTGTCCGGCTTGGTCCGCACCTCGGCGCCGAGCGCGAATTTGCGGCTGATCAGATAGGCGGCGGAGCCCTCGAACTGCGCCGAATAGCCGGCGTCCTTGTCGCCGCCAAAGCCCAGAATGCCGAACTGGTTCGCCTTGGTCATCCGCAGCGTCGCGTTCACCAGCAGGCTCTGCGCGAGAAACAGCTTGGTGCCGCTCAAATAAAAGTCGACGCCGTCATCCGACTTGCCGCCGACGAAAGCGATCACGGCGCCGCGGTCGTTGCTCTTATATTGTAAGCCGGCGGCAAGCTGCGGCCACCAGGCGTCCTGGTCGTAGACCGCGTCGCCGAACAGCTTGACCTTCAGGCCGACGACGTTCTGGTGGAAGGTGAAGCCTTTGCCGAGGCCGAGCGCCGCGCCCGTCGCCTGGGTGTCGAAGGCCTGCCAAGCATAAGACAGCTCGACGCGATCCATGATGCCGACCGCGGCACCGACGCTTTGCAGATTGTAGTCGGAGAGCCCGACATAGGTGTAATGCGCGTTGACGCCGAGCCCGTCGCGCGTGCCGTAGCCGCCGATCAGCGCCCAGCTCGCCAGGCCGCCGCCGGCCGAACCGTCGACCGAGCTGCCGCCGCCGGTGGCGAGCAGCTTGCCGCCGTCGAACATGCCCAGGCCCTTGTCGAGCATCGAGCCGCCGTCGTCGGCGAAGGCAGGGGACGCAGCCAGCAAGCCGGCGAGCACGCCCGGCAACACGACACGACACTTGCCCACGAAATCCCCCGGATTGGCCACTGCCCAAGACCCTAGGGACGGTTTGGTTAAGCGAGCCTAAACAAACCCATTTTGGTTCCCCCGTTGGTGAGCGGGATCGGCGCGGGGCCGGCGAAGCCCAGGCTTTCCGGGCGAAAAACGAGGGGTGGACAGGGTAGGGACGATGGCCTATATCCCGCCACCCTCCGCCAGCGGCGGGGGCGTCCCATGACGCGGGGTGGAGCAGCCCGGTAGCTCGTCAGGCTCATAACCTGAAGGTCACAAGTTCAAATCTTGTCCCCGCAACCAATGTGAGCCCACGATCTTAGGCCCGGCCTTTCGCCGGGCCTAAGTCGTTCTTGGGCGAACATTGTCCTCCGCGAAGGCGGAGGACCCATCATCGCGAAACCATCAGGATAAAGTTGCGCTTCGCGCCGCCCGTTCGTCGGCGGCCCTAGCGTCCCTCCAGCGATATCTTCATCGAGTAAGGGATGAAAAGCGCCAGATCGAGTGGTCCCTTCTGGTACCAGCTCACCTGATGCTCGAGCCCGTCCATCGAAACGCCGTATCTGGGCCCGAATTGGGTGAGAGCACGTTTTGCATCCTCGACGATCTTGGCAAGGATGGCGTCGCGATATTGTTCGGGCGCGATCAACGTCAACTCCCAATCGCCTTCGCGCAGCACCTCGGTGCGTCCGACCCGCGCCGTCTTGGTGATGAAAGCGGTGAGCCGCGCGACGATGGCGTTCAGCGTTTCGGTCGCGGACACCGTCGATTTGACGATGATCGTCGCCCGGCTCGTGTCGGGCCGCGAATCGGAGCCGATGATGTCGTCGAAATCCGATTCGTCGAGCTTCTCCACCGTCTTGTCTCCGACCCCGAGCGAGATCGTCGATGTGCCCGCCGCCGCCCGCAGCATGTTGCGCAGGGTCGCCTTGAGTTCCTCCCGCCGCTGGCCGGCGTCGCGCGTGTCGCACGTCACGGCCACGCTCGTGATGACGTGATCGGCGCGCTTGACGATGAAGATGCCGGACGCTTCTTCCGGCACGCGCGATCCGGTGACCACGACGGTTTCCGTCTGGGCCCGGGCGGTCGCCGAAAGGCCGGCGCAAAGCGCCAGCGCGATCGCCGCCGCAATGAGATGTCTGGTCATGGTATCCCCCTGCAAGACTGACATGAGTGTAACGCGGCACTCGCCGCTTGACCGGACATGACTTTCCGTCAGGTGCGATTATTGTCTTGACGCGGCATTGAGCCGTTCGAAGAGAAATCGCCATGCACATCCGCCCCGCCCGTCCCAACGACTATGCCCAGTGGCGCCCGCTATGGGACGGCTACAACCGCTTCTACGGCCGCTTCGACGCCACGGCGCTGCCGGAGGAGATGACGGCGCTGACCTGGGCGCGCTTCCACGACCCGGCGGAAAACATGCATGCGCTGGTCGCGGAAGACAGCGGCAAGCTGGTCGGCCTGGTGCACTATCTCTTTCACCGCAGCACGATCCTGAAG
>CAYXMO010000338.1:0-3942 GCA_964465935.1 uncultured Rhizobium sp. | reverse complement strand
CGATCTACAACGACAAGAAGGTCGGCGAGAAATTCCAGGCGATGCTGCGCATGGGTCAGTCCAAGCCCTGGCCGGAGGCGCTCGCGGCCTTCAGCGGCGAGCACGACATCGACGCGACAGCCATCGTCGATTATTTCGCGCCGCTGTCGAAATGGCTCGACGAGCAGAACGCCGGGCAGGTGTGCACGCGGGAGTAGTTCGCTCGATTGTGAAAAACGGCGGCCGGTGCGCGAGGCGTGCCGGCCGTTTCATTTGTGACAGCCGTAAAACATTGCCGAAGGTTCATCCACCGCACGCGATTCCCGCAATTGCGGGACATATGAATCCGCTGCATGGCTCCGCATGCGCCAATTCATGGCTGCATTCTTGTCGCTCACAGTTACGTGTTTCACGGAAGCTTGTTTTTTCGTAAGCGCTTTCACGAATTTCTGTGTTGCGGCATGGCCTTGCACGTCTTGAACTCCGCACTGCTTCGCACCAAGTCGGGTAGCGGGCTTGGGGGGCAGGCGTGAGCGGCGGCAAGCAGCAGTCCAGACTGGAGCAGGCCCTCGCGGCGCATCGTTCCGGCGAGCTGCCGCGCGCCGCCGAGCTCTACCGCGTCATCCTCGAAGCCGAGCCGACCCATTTTGCCGCGGCGCACATGCTGGGCGCGATCCTTCTGCAGCAAGGCGCGTTCGACGCCGCCGAACGCCAGCTGCGGCGGGCATTGCACATCGATCCTTATGCCGCCGAAGTCCTCAACCATCTCGGCATGGCGCTGCGCCAGCTCGACCGGCTGCGCGAGTCGCTTGGCGCCTACGATCGCGCCATCGCTTTGCGGCCCAACTATGCCGAGGCGTTCTGCAATCGCGGCAACACGCTGCGCCTGCTGCGGCGCTTCGACGAGGCCGTCGCCAGCTACAGCCGCGCCATCGCGCTGCGCCCAGACTACGCCGATGCCTACTACAACCGCGGCGCCTTGTTCGAGGAGCTGGACCTCTGGGACGATGCCGCCGCCTCCTACGAGATCGCCATCGCACTGCAGCCGGATTTTCCGCAGGCCCTGAACAATCTCGGCAACGCACTGCGCGCGGTCTGCCGCTACGACGAGTCGCTTGCCGCTTACGACCGCGCCGTCGCCCTGGCGCCGGCCTATGCCGACGCATGGACCAATCGCGGCAACGTCCTGCGCGACCTGCACCGCTACGGCGAAGCGCTCGCCAGCCATGATCGCGCCTTGGCGCTCAAGTCCGGCCTCGCCGAGGCCTTCAACAACCGCGCCGGCGTCTACCGCGACATGTCGCGCTTCGCCGACGCGATCCGCGACTACGATCGCGCGATCGCGCTCAAGCCCGGCCATGTCGAGGCGCGCTGGAGCCTGGGCCTGACCCAGCTCCTGCTCGGCAATTGGGAGGAGGGCTGGGAAAACTACGACCTGCGCTTCCGCAAGCGCCACAACGCATCGCGCCGTCCCGACTGCGACGCCCCCGAATGGCTGGGCGAGCCGCTCAAGGGCCGTCATGTCCTGCTCTACGGCGAACAGGGCTTCGGCGACGTGGTCCAGTTCGTCCGCTTCGCCGCCTTCCTCGAAGGGCAGGGGGCAAAGGTGACGGTCCTGACGCATCGGCGCCTCCACCGCCTGCTTTCGACACTGAGCCCGGCCGTCGCCTTCGCCGCCGCATTGCCGCCCGAGACCAAGTTCGATTTCCAGGCCGCGCTGATGAGCATCCCGCGGGTGCTCGGATTGCGCCCCGATGCGGTTCCGGCATCCACCCCCTACCTTGCCGCCGATCCTAGGCGCAGCGAGATCTGGCGTGCCCGCCTCGGCGAGCATGGCTTCAAGGTCGGCCTTGCCTGGCAGGGCAATCCCGCCGGCAGCGTCGACAACGGCCGCTCGCTGCCTCTGCGCGAATTTGCGCCGCTCGCCGCCATCGGCCGCGTCCGCCTGGTCAGCCTGCAGAAGAATTTCGGCGCCGAGCAGATCGAAAAGCGCCCGCCCGGCATGATCCTGGAAACCCCCGGCCACGATTTCGACGACGGCGCCGACGCCTTTATCGATACCGCGGCGATGATGGCCAATCTCGACCTCGTCGTCACCTCCGATACCTCGATTGCGCATCTGGCCGGTGCGCTGGGGCGCCCGGTATGGGTCGCGCTCAAGCGCGTTCCGGACTGGCGCTGGCTGCTCGAACGCGCCGACAGCCCCTGGTATCCGACGATGCGCCTGTTCCGCCAGGAGAGGGTCGACGACTGGGCCGGCGTGGTGCGCGACATGGAAGCGGTGCTGCGCCCGCTGGTGGCGGCGGCGGGGACCGGCGGCGACATCTGCTCGGTGGCCTGAAGCGATGCGCGTCTATATTCCCATCTCCGCCGGCGACCTGATCGACCGCATCACGATCTTGCGGATCAAGAAGGCGTCGATTCCGGACGCCAAGGCGCTTGCCAATGTCCGCATCGAGCTCGACCACCTGCTCGCCATCCGTGCCTGCTTCCCCAAGCTCGGCAGCCGCGCGATCCGCGCCAAGGAACGCGACCTGGCCAAACAGAACCGGGCGCTGTGGCGGATCGAGGACCGCCTGCGCGCCTTCGAGGTCAGGCAGGATTTCGGCAAGGCCTTCGTCGCCGCGGCGCGGCTGGTCTACCGCACCAACGACGAACGCGCCCGTCTCAAGCGGCAGATCAACGACCTCGCCGGCAGCGCGCTGCGCGAAGAAAAGTGGTTCTCGTGCGGCTGAGCGACTCACGTGCCCGGTAGAAATACGCAGGCGAGAGTCGCGGTCCCGAACGCCGCGTTTTGACAATCGGCAATGCGATGCGAGTCTTAAGGCGCTTTCATGCGATTCGCGGGGACGTAAGAAGCGTCCTCCGTCATCGCGAAGGGCCTGCGGAATGCCGGATCGAAGCCGACCTCTCTCCATCGTGCCGCGCAGCTTGCGCGCGGGCGTGGCGGCGCGCTCCTTCGGCTCCGCGGACTCCCGGAAGCGCGGCGGCGCGCAAAGCACGCGCCGCGGACGCAAGGCACAAGGCGCCGTCTGGCGGCGCACCGAAATGGGCACCAATCATATCGCCTGTTTCGGCGTCTGGCGGCGCGGCACGCGCCGGCAGGCGGTGCGCCAGGACCGCTCGGGCACGACGCGATGGCACATGCCGCACCAGGGTGGTGCCGGCATCGTCTTGCCAGGAGTCGCCCGTGAGTTCGCCCACCAGGATTGAGATCTTCAACGGCCAGTCGGTCGTCTCGCTGCCGGTGCGTCTACACCCGGCCTTCATTCCGCATCTGGTCCTGATCGCGGTGATCTTCCTGGCCTCGGCCGCCGACATCGTGATGACGACCGTGAGCTGGATTGCCGGCGTCTAGCGGGCGCTAAGCCAGCATCTCTCCGTACCCACGCATCTGCTCCAGCCACTTGATCCGCTGGCGGCACGAGATCGCATCGACACTGCCGATGAACACCGGCTCGCCGGCCGCGACGCCGCGCAGCGACAGCGGGTTGCTCGCCTCGTGGCCGAGCTTGCCGCGATAGAGGAACGCCGGAAATCCGGTGGTCACGACCACCCGCGCCGATTTCGGCGGCAACGGCCCCGGACCCAGATGGGCACCCAGCCGCGAGACGTAGTCGAACATCTGTTTGAGCGGCGCCGGCGGCGCGTCGGCCCACAGCGGATAGACGATGGCCAGCCGGTCGGCGGCGCGCACCAGGCGGAAGGCCTGCTCGACGCCGTCCCAGGCCTCGTCGCTGTTGGCATGTGCCGCCAGTGCCGCCAGATCGAGCGTGCCGACATCCAGCCGCCGGGTGGCGCAGCCGCGCGCCTTAGCACCCTGGGCGTAGGCATCGCACAGCGCGGCGCAGAAGCGCTCGGGCCTCGGATCGGGATGGCCGTTGACGACCAGGATGTTCTTGCTCATCGCGGCACTGTGCGGCGGCGCACCGGCCCCGTCCTTGCGATTTGTCAACGGCGCCG
>CAYXMO010000337.1:0-3943 GCA_964465935.1 uncultured Rhizobium sp. | reverse complement strand
GAGCCGTCAGTGACCCTTGTCCATCGTCGCGCCCGGCATCTTTGTGAATGTGCCGAGCAGACAGACTTCGTGCGATTGGAGCACGCGGATCGATTGCAGGTTGTCGCAAATCTGATCGGCCTTAACGACATAAACAAAGCCGTAGAACGGCAGGCTCGTGCAGCTATGCTGCAGGACGTTGCGATAGACGGTGCCGTCACGCATGCGGAAATCGATCGTCTTCGCATCCACGACCTTGGTGCGGTCGATCTGGTAGCTATAGAGACAGGTCGGCGCTGCCGTCGCCGGGACAATCGAGGATAGGGCGAATGCCAAAATCAGGGACAGGCTTTTAACGGGCTTCAAACGAACCTCCACAATGGTAGGCGCGCGGCGATAGTACCGCGCCCTGCCCTCCGCCGACATCATACACGCAGCTGTCGCTACAACAGAACACCTGCGATAACGTTCCCGCGAGGGTGGCAAAATCGTTGTATTGTGCGGCCAACGCGTGTTGAACTTCAGCGCCGACCCCGTAGCTCAGCAGGATAGAGCAACGGTTTCCTAAACCGTAGGCCGCCCGTTCGAATCGGGCCGGGGTCGCCAGTTCTACGAGCGCAGCGCCCGTTCCGCCGCCTGCCATTCCTCGTCGTCGGCGCGCGGCGTCGCGCCGGTGAGGGCGACCACCAGCCACTCCAATCCGCGCCAGAACTTGATCGGATCCAGGACGTAGTTGCCCCAGCCGAAGACGACGCAATAGTGGATGTCGTGATTGCCGCGGTGATGGATGGCGTGGTGCTGCGGGCTCATGATCAGATGGGCGCGCTGCAGCCAGCGGATCACGCGCGAGGTGCTGTTCTTGTGGCCGAGGCGGTGGGCATAGACGCTGAAATAGGTCGTCGCCGTGGTCACGAAGGAAATCGCGACCCCGCCGATGTTCGCCGCCGTCGGCGCGAAGACGAAGGTCTGCAGGATGATGAGCGGGCCGAACACCAGCAGCACCGGCCAGGCCGGATAGGAGACGTGGTCGCGAAAGCCGTAATGGAGCAGATAGCGCGGCTTGACGTGGTGCTCGCGCCCGACGCGCATCAGCCGTCCGCCCATCTCCTCGTTGAACCAGGTATCGGTCGCCCAGTGCAGCAGGCCGGAGAACACGTCGGCGAGGAACAGACCCAGCGGAATGTAGACGATCAGCAGGTACCATTGGCCGCTGCCGGGAAAATGCATTGCCAGCCAGGCCAGATACCACAGGTTCAAGGCGGTGCTGGCGACGACGCCGAACCAGCCGACGAAGGCCTGGTCGGGGCGGCAGTCGAGAAAGAGCGGGCCGGACTGCCACTTCTCGACCATCGCCTTGTCGAGCTGGAATTTTTCCGCCTTCGCCTTGCCCATCTTTTCCTCCGACAAGATGACCGCCTCCGGCGATGCCAACGGCCCCCGGAACGCCTGCTCGCAATTCCCTGTTGCACCGGCACCGCGGCGTCCGGGCTGCCACAAGGCCCGGCGTCAGCGCAGAATCGCCCCAAATCCCAAATATTGGCGCAAGTATTCCACACCCGTTGAAGTAATAAAACAAGTGGTCGCGGCTGCCGGCGAGAAATCCCGGCGCCTATCCTTCGCCGGCGGCGCAGCGGCGAAACCGCCGGCCCGGCCGCTCTACAGCCCGCCCATCGCCTCCAGGCGCTTGCACAATTCGACGGCATAGTCGCGCGTCATCGGCGGGCCGGGCGCGTGCAGATTGCGCTCGACGCAGTCGCGGATTCTAGGATCGAGCCGGTCGGCCAGAGCCGAGACGAGGCCATAGCCGGCGAGCGCGATCACCGCGACGATGACCGCGGCGCCCAGATAGATCTCGAACCGCGCGAGCGTGCCTTTGCGCATGACTCATACCCCTGCCCCCTCTCTAACATGTCCGGACTGATCCGTCCGGCTCGCCGGATCGTAGACGGCGCCAAAGAGGGCGATCATGCGGCAAGACATAGCGTTCAAGGCCGGCGACGGCACCATCCTGCGCGGCTGGCACTATGCGGCCGCCGGCACGCGGCCCGCGCCCATCATCGTCATGGCGCACGGCTTTTCGGCGGTGAAAGAGATGCATCTGGACGCCTATGCCGAGGCTTTCGCCGCCGCCGGCCTCGCTTGCCTCGTCTTCGACAATCGCGGCTTCGGCGCCAGCGGCGGCAGCCCGCGCCAGGAAGCCGATCCGATCCAACAGATTCGCGACTATCGCGACGCCATCACCTTCGCGCTCACGCTCTCCGGCATCGATCCTCAGCGCGTCGGGGTCTGGGGTTCGAGCTATAGCGGCGGGCACGTGCTGGTCGTGGCTGCCACCGACCGCCGGGTGAAATGCGTGGTGAGCCAGGTGCCGCTGATCAGCGGCCATCGCAATGTCCGCCGCACCGTGCGCGCCGATTTCGTCGCCGCCACCCAAGCCATGTTCGCCGCCGACCGCGCCGCCTGCTATGGCGGCGCCGCGCCGGCGATGATCCCGGTGGTCAGTGCCGATCCGGCTGTGCCCGCGGCGCTGGCCAGCGCCGACGCTTTCCAGTGGTTCACGCAGACGGCGGCGGCCCGCGCCCCGGCCTGGCGCAACGAAGTGACGCTGAAATCGGTCGAGATGTACACCGACTACGAGCCCGGCGCGCATGCCAGCTTCATCAGCCCGACGCCGCTCCTGATGCTGGTCGCGGACGACGACGTCGTGGCGGTGTCGGACCTTGCCTTCGAAGCCTATGGCAAGGCGCTGGAGCCCAAGAAGCTGGTCACGCTCAAGGGCGGCCATTTCGACGCCTATACCGGCGCCGGCTTCGCGCTGTCCTCAGCGGCGGCGCGCGACTGGTTCGCGGCGCATCTCGGCGCCACTTGACGAAATCCTCTTAAAGTCCATAACCCTGATAGGGTTAGAGGCTTCGCCATGCTGTCCCAGAAGGCGCGCTATGCGCTGCATGCCCTGATCGTGCTCGCCGAGCACAGCGGCGACGCGCCGATGCAGATCGCCGAGGTCGCGCAGGAAGCGCGGGTGCCGCGCAAATTCCTCGAACAGATCCTGCTCGACCTGAAGAAGCGCGGCATCGTGAAGAGCACGCGCGGGCGCAGCGGCGGCTATCTGCTCGGCAAGGCGCCCAGGGACATCAGCTTCGCCGACGTCATCCGCGTGATGGACGGGCCGCTGGCGCTGGCGCCCTGCGTCTCGGTCACCGCCTATCACAAATGCGAGGACTGCGTCGACGAGGCGACCTGCGCCATCCGCAAAGTGCTGCTGGCGGCGCGCGACGCGACGGCCCAGGTGCTCGAATCGCGCACCATCGCGCAGGCCGCGGTCATCGCGCGCAAGGCCGGCTGGGCCTAACGGCGAATAGCTGCCCTTCGCCACACCCGGCCGCAGCGCGCGCCGGAACCGCCGGCTTTTCCGCGCGTCATTTTCTTTCTCCACGGCGGCATCTGTGGTTATACACCTAAATCTCTATTGACTAGGTAGACATTAAGGAGATGATGCCCATATTCCGTTCGGCGCGGACGGCGCCTGGTCAGCGAGGATCACGGCAGAATGCGCAATCGGCTTGCCAGGCTTGCGACGCTTCTCGTCTCCGTCACCGCGGCCACCGCCTTTGACGGGCCGGCTTTCGCCGCCGCGGCGCCCGGCAACACCGAAGACCGCCTGCGGGCACTGGAAGACCAACTCGCGACCGTCAACGCCCAGCTCGGCGATCTCAAACGCAGCCAGAGCGACCAGTACGGCGACCTCAACCGCCGGATCAACGCGGCGGGGCAGCTCAAGCTCGACAATGGCCGCCCGACGCTGAGCGCCGCCGACGGCAATTTCACCTTCGCGCTGCGCAGCCTGGTGCAGTTCGACACCGCCTACTATTCCCAAGGCCCCGCGCCCGCCGGCATCGATCTCTCCACCGGCAGCAATTTCCGCCGCGCCCGCTTCGGCTTCAGCGGCACCGCGTTCAAGGAC
>CAYXMO010000336.1:0-3949 GCA_964465935.1 uncultured Rhizobium sp. | reverse complement strand
GAACGCGTCGTCGCAGCGGCCCTGCCCTTCGTACGGGCGGCGGGCGACGCCGCGGTCAAAAACGCCTAAGGTCGCCGCCGTCGAAGACGGGGGCAAAACATGCGCGGGATTTTCAACATCGTGTTTCGGATTATCAGCAGCCTGATCGGCGTGCTGATGATGGTGGGCGGAACGTTCTGGGCGTTGCAGGGACTGCACCTGACCGGACCGAATGACAAATCCTTCATGGTCGGCGATCACCACTGGGTGCTGTACGGCGCGATCTTCGCGTTGGTCGGCCTTGGGCAAACGATCTGGAGCAACACGCGCCAGCACTGACGCGTTCACTTTTGCGCCGGCGACGGCGCGCGGGTATCGTGCGCGTCATCCACATGTGTATGCGTTGAACGGACTCTTCGCGCCCAAGACGGCAACGAGGGAAGCGCAGCATGAGCGGCAACCGCAGCGGCTACGATCCGCAATTCGTTCACATGAACGCGGGGGCGCACCGGCTTCCGCCGCTGCAACTCGCCGCGCCGGCGCTGACATGGCAGCGCGGCTATTGGCGGCCGGGGCATGGCGAAAACGGCGAAAAGGCGATAACCGACGAAGTGTGGCACAGCCGTATCGATTGGGTGCTGTTCTGCCTGTTTCGCGAACTTTGCCCGAAGATCGACGACAAGTTCACCTGTCCGAACGTCGACCGCAGTAAGACAAAGGCCGACACGCTATATCTTTTCAATCACAAGGTTCTATTAAGCGCCCCGGAAACCCGACCAAAATTGATCGAATTATCGCTCACGGAGAAATCGGTCCGTCACGGCCTGTTTTCCCTCCGGCGCAGCTATGGCGGCGTGAACCTCATCGTCAGGGCGACGCTTCATCAGGAGTATTTCACCCTGATGTTCGCCGTCGATTTCGCTCGCGAACTTGAAGTGGGCGAGCCTCAGAAGAAAATTAGATCGGCACAAACGCACATCTTCGCGCTTCAAGGCCTGGTGTGTGCCCACCATGCCAGCAGTGCCGGCGAACAGTTCTACAAATTGCCCGACAAAGACGAGGAAAAGCTTTCCAACACCCAGCATCACATGATCGCAAGCATGACGGACTGGATCGAGGAGCTGTGCCGAAGCGCCTTTGTCAAACGCGACGGCGAGCCCGATGTGCATCTGGAAACTTGCGGCCAGATCTTCGCCGACATCATAGGCATCATCTTCGGGCTGACGCTAGGCAGCACCAAAAATCCGCCGGAAAACCACCTGAGGCCCACCGGCAAACCTGCCGTCCCTGCCGGCATGCGGGCACGCATCCCGGCGCTCGTGCGCGGCGACGATTTCGACAAAGCCGACGCCCTGAAACTGGTCGACGCGGTGTGGCCCGTGGTCGGCTCGCTGTCCGACCGGCCCGACCTCGAAAAGACGCACGGCAAATCAGAATTCTGCATTTCCTTGTTCCAGGAGAACACGGCGCTCTACATCAGCTCGCTCGGCCGGCTGCAGCCCGACAATTCGAGCAAGCTGCCGATCGTCTACACCCTCGTCGTCTCCTATGAGAGCAAATGGCGGCTGGGACGCCTGGTCGAGCAACTCCACACGATGGGCACGCTGCGCATTGCGGCGCTGCGGGACCTTTCGGCGATCGGTGAGGCCAACAAGGCGATCAACGAGATGTCGGCCCGGCTCGCCCGGCAATTTCTCGACCGGGAAAACGTGCCGCAGGCCGACGATCTGCGCAAGGAATTCGATCGGATCGGCAATTCCGTGGGCAACGGCCTCACGCTCCGGATCGCGCGCTCGCGCTACTACGTCGAGTCGTTCCGCAATCTGATGGAGATGATGAAAACCGGGCGCGTCGAGGGATTCCAGCCTTACGACGTCTTTGTGCGGCGCCGGCTGTTCGACACGTTCGATTACATCAACCGGGTCGGCATCCGCTACGACGACCTGCGCCGCCAGATCGCGTTCCTGATCGACTCGAACCAGCAGCACGTGATCGTCGAGCAAACCAAGGCGACCAACGACCTGCTGCGGACCGCCGAAGTCCTGAGTGTGATACCGATCAGCTACTACGCCGGATCGGCGCTGTCGGAAATCGGCGCCGAACTGGCGCGGACATGGCCGATCTTCGGGTGGCCCAAATGGCTCTACTTCCTCGTCGGCCTTGCCCTGGGATTGCCGTTCCCGGTCATTTCCTATCTGGCCCGACACGACATGAAATTCTGGACCTGGCGCCCGTCGGCCAGGAAGAAACATCCGCCGCCGGCCCTTCCCTTCGGCGTGACGGAACAGCGAGATGCCGGTGCCGACAAGGCCTGACCGTACACGCGTGACAAGTGCAGGCGCAGCGTGGCCGCCGGGTGAACGCGATTTAACCGCGCCGCCGCGCCCGCCGTCGCGACAACGCGTTTTGCCTGTGCGAATTTTTCCCTCGCGGTACCAACACCGCGAGGGAGGATTCGACATGCAACGCAATTTCAAGACGGCTCTGATCGGCGGTGGCTTCGCGGTGGCGATGGGCAGCGGCATCTTCATCGGACAAGCCCTGGCGGCGCAGCCGCACATGCAGGCGGCGCTCGATGCGCTGCAGACGGCGCGCTCGGAGCTGAACCTGGCGACCGCCAACAAGGGCGGCCATCGCCTCAAGGCGCTGGGCGATGTCGACGCGGCGATCACCGAAGTGCGCGCCGGAATCCAATACGCCGAATAAGGCGGCGGCTGACGAAGGCGGCGGCCCGCAGCTGCCGCCTTGGGCTCGCGGTGCTGGGAACTTTCTTCGGCGCGTGGCAGTTTTCCCGCCATGGCCGGCTCCTCCACAAATCGCGCTGCGAGCGCCGCCGACAGCGTGCTCGGCGTGCGCATCAGCCATCCCGACAAAGTGCTGTGGCCGGCGTCGCAGCGCGGCCCCGCGGTCACCAAACGCGACCTGGCGCGCTACATGGCGGCAGCGGCGGCGCGGATGCTGCCGCATGTCGCGCAGCGGCCGCTCTCGGTGGTGCGCACGCCGGACGGGATCGGCGGCGCAAGCTTCTTCCAGCGCCACAAGCTGATGGGCACGCAGGTGCCGATGCTGGCGATCAAAGTTTCCGGCGAGACGGAATCGTATCTGGGCCTGGACAGCGCCGCGGCGCTGGTGGCGTTGGCGCAGCAGGCGGTGACGGAAATCCATCCCTGGGGCTGCGCCAAAGCCGATCCGGATTCGCCGGAGCGGATCATCTTCGACCTCGATCCGGCGCCGGATGTCGGATTCGGCCGCGTCGTCGAGGGCGCGCTGGCGTTGAAGACGCTGCTGACCAAGCTCGGACTGGTGCCTTTCGTGAAGACGACCGGCGGCAAGGGACTGCATGTGGTCGTCGCGATCAAGAAAGGCTCGAACTGGGCGCAAGCGAAAGCGTTCGCCAAGGCGGTGGCGATGCGGCTGGAAGCTGAGAAGCCCGAACGCTACACCACCACGCTGGCCAAGACGGCGCGGACGGGAAAGATTTTCGTCGACTATCTGCGCAACGACCGCAGCGCGACCGGCGTCGCACCCTGGAGCCCACGCGCCCGCGGCGGCGCACCGATCGCGCTGCCGCTGGCCTGGGCGCAGGTGAAGGCTGGGCTCGATCCGGGCAGGTTCACGATTGCGGCGAGCGCCGGGCTGCTCAAGAAGGCCGATCCGTGGGCGGGATTGGCGAAAAGCGCCAGGGCGCTGGGGCCGGCGATGAAAAAGCTGTCCTCGCCCTGAAAGACGGAGGATTTTATCCGCTTGACCCTCACGCGGCGTGAGGGCCCAAAAGGCGGGCGCGAATTGGCGGACGGGCAGATGAAGCCTTACACGGTCAAGGACATGGCGACGGTCTCGGGCGTATCGGTCCGGGCGCTGCATCACTATGACGAGATCGGGCTTCTCAAGCCCGCCGCCAAGGGCGCGAACGGCTACCGCTATTACGGGCGCGAGGAGATGCTGCGGCTGCAGCAGATCCTGCTGCACC
>CAYXMO010000335.1:0-3964 GCA_964465935.1 uncultured Rhizobium sp. | reverse complement strand
CGCCTTCCTGCTTGGCGACTTGCGCCAGGCCCGGCAGCGGCTTGCCGTGTTCGTCCGGCGTCAACGCCAGGTCGCCCAGCACGTAGATGTCGCTCAGTCCCGGCACGGAGAGATCGCGGTTCACGCTCACCCGGCCGGCGCGATCGGTCGGCACGCCTAGCAGCTTGCCGAGCGGCGATGCCATGACGCCGGCGGCCCAGATCGCGAAGCCGACCGGAATGTCCGCGCCGCCCGCCGTCACGCTGTTCGCGGTGATGCGCTCGACCGCCGCCCCGGTGCGCAGCGTCACGCCCAGCGCCGCCAGCTTGCGCGCCGCATAGTCCGCCAGCCCTTGCGGAAACGCGGCGAGGATGCGCGGCCCCGCCTCCAGCAGCAGCACCGTCGCGGTCTCGGCGCGGATGCGGTGAAAGTCCTTCGCCAAGGTGTAGCGCGCCAGTTCGGCGATGGAGCCGGCTAGTTCGACACCCGTCGGACCGCCGCCGATCACCGCGATGGTCATCAGCCGTTTCTGCTCATCCGGATCGCGGCTCATCTCCGCCTGCTCGAACGCCAGCAGCAGGCGCGAGCGGATTTTGCGCGCGTCCTCGATGCTCTTGAGGCCTGGTGCGGACGCCGACCACTCGTCATGGCCGAAATAGGAATGCGTCGCGCCGGTCGCCACGACCAGGATGTCGTAGGCGAAGGTCGCACCGCTGGCCAACGTCACGCTGCGCGCCGCGTCGTCGATTGCGACAGCTTCGCCGAGCACGATCTCGACGCTGGGATGATCGCGCAGCATCTTGCGGATCGGCTCGGCGATGTCCGCCGGCGACAGCGCCGCCGTCGCCACCTGGTAGAGCAGGGGCTGGAACAGATGGTGGTTCTGCCGGTCGATCAGCGTCACCGCGATGCCCGCCGCGCCCAGGCCGCGCGCGACCTCGATCCCCGCGAAGCCGGCGCCGATCACGACGACGCGGCGGCTTGTGGACGGGGTGGGCGGCATGGCGCGACTCGCTGCGGGTCCGCTCTATATAGCCCGCCCGGCTGGGCCTTGAACCTTTCGCCCAATACACCGATATGTCGTCGGATACGAGGGGTAGGCCGCCATGACCGACACGCCGCTGCCGGCCGCGCAGCAAGGTCCCAACCGCGCCCAGATGTTCCGCAGCATCGGTCTCAGCCTCGTCGTCAACGCCGCGACCCCGTTCGCGATCTATCGCCTGACCGCGCCGCACTACCCGTCCGAGAGCGTCATCCCGCTGCTCTACGCGACCGTGGCTCCGGCGCTCTGGCTGGCTTACAACACGATCCGGAACCGCACCGTCGATGCCATCTCGATCATCGCGATCTGCGAGACCATCGCCACCATCACCGTCACGCTGCTGGCCAAGAATGTCGGCTGGGCCCTGATCGCCCGCGCCTTGCAGGGCAGCGTCGTCGGCCTCGCCTTCGCGGGCTCGGCGCTGATCGGCCGGCCGGTCGTCTATTACATCGCGCGCCAGTTCGCCGTCGGCGCCAGCCCGGAGCGCGCCGCTGGCTTCGACATGGCGCACGCCCTCGACAAGGGCCGCACCTTCGCCATCGCCACGTTGGTCTGGGCCGCCGGCCTCATCGCCGTGAGCCTGATCAGCGCCACGCTGGCCGCGACGCTCCCGCACGCGACCTATATTCTCGTGGCGCCGATCCTGGGCATCGGCTCGACGGCCGCACTCGCCGGGTGGACCATCCGGTTTTCCACCACGCGGCTGATGCGCTATCGCCCTGCCGCGTGAGGCCCCGCGCGCCTTAGGCATAACGGGCGGCATGGTTCGACTTGCGCGGAGCCGCTCTCTATACACGCCGGCATGACACCCGCGGCCCGCCTGCAGATGGCCATCGACATCCTGGACGCGCTGGCGGCGGCGGAGCAGCCGCTCGACCGGCTGCTGAAGGATTGGTTCCGCACCCGGCGCTTCGCCGGTTCCAAGGATCGCGCCGCGATTGCCGAGCGCGTCTTCACGGTGCAGCGCCACCGCGCCTCCTTCGCCTGGCGCCTGGGCAGCGAGAGCGCGCGCGCGCTGGTGCTCGCCTCGGTGCTCGCGGAGGCGCAGGACCCAGCGGCGCTCTTCACCGGCGGCGGCTACGGGCCGGCGCAATTGAGCGATCAGGAGCTGGCGCTGATCGCGGTGCCGCCGACGGCGGATGCGCCGCTCGCGGTGCGCGGCGAATTTCCCGCCTTTCTCGAACCCGAGCTGACGCGCGCTTTCGGCGGCCGGCTGCTCGACGAGATGGCGGCACTGCAGGCGCGCGCACCTGCCGATCTGCGCGTCAACACGCTGCGGCGCGCGCGCGGCGAAGTGCTGGACGCACTGATCGCACAAGGTTTCGCCGCGATACCGGCGCCTCATGCGCCGCACGGCATCCGCATCGCCGATGGTTCCGCCGCGCTCGGCCGCAGCGCGATGTTCGAAAGCGGCGCCTATGAATTCCAGGACGAGGCGGCACAGATCGCGGCGCAGCTGTGCCAGGCGCGGCCGGGGCAGCGCATCCTCGATCTCGCCGCCGGCGCCGGCGGCAAGGCGCTGGCGCTCGCCGCCGACATGCAAAACCAGGGCGAGATCGCCGCCTGCGACATCCGCCAGCCGGCGCTGCAGGAGCTGGCGCTGCGCGCCAGGCGCGCCGGCGCCACCAACATAAGGACGCATCTGCTCGGCCCGCCGCCGGACGGCGTGTTCGACACCGTGCTGCTCGACGCGCCATGCAGCGGCAGCGGCACCTGGCGGCGCCAGCCGGAACTGCGCTGGCGTACCACGCCACAGCGCCTCGCCGAACTCGTGCCGCTACAGGACCGTTTGCTGGCCCAGGCGGCTACGCATGTAAAGCCGGGCGGGCGCCTCGTCTACGCGACCTGCTCGATCCTGCCGCGCGAGAACGAGGAGCGCATCGCCGCCTTCCTCGCCCGTAACGCCACCTTCAAACCCGTCAGGGCCGATGCGGTCTGGTGCGAATCGATGCCCGGCGATCCGCCGCCCGGCCTGGGCGAAGTCTTCCACGCCAGCCCGCTTGCCACTGGCACCGACGGCTTCTTTGCCACGATTTTGGCGCGCGAATAGCGGCAATGCGGGAATAGAAGGCGACGCGGCGTTGTTTCGCTGGACACCCTGGGGGGCCATTCCCTAAATCCGGTCATGGCTGCTCCCGTTCTCGTCGTCGATTTCGGCTCGCAGGTGACGCAATTGATCGCGCGCCGGGTGCGCGAAGCGGGCGTCTATTGCGAGATCGTTCCCTTCAACAAGGCCGAAGCCGCGTTGGCGGCCGGCGCGCCGCCGCAGGCGATCATCCTCTCCGGCGGCCCGGCTTCGGCGATGGAAGACGGCGCGCCGCGGGCGCCGCGCCGCGTGTTCGAGCTCGGCGTGCCGGTGCTCGGCATCTGCTACGGCGAGATGACGATGGCCGAACAGCTCGGCGGCAAGGTCGAAGGCGGCCACCACCGCGAATTCGGCCGCGCCGACATCGTGATCGCCAGGGAATCGCCGCTGCTCGCGGGCCTCGGCGGCATCGGCGACCGCGAGCCGGTATGGATGAACCATGGCGACAAGATCACCGCGATCCCGAACGGCTTCGCGGTGGTCGCGACCTCGGACCATTCGCCCTATGCCGTGATCGCGGACGAGGCGCGGCGGCTCTACGGCATCCAGTTCCATCCCGAAGTCGTGCACACGCCGCGCGGCAGCACGATCTACAGGAACTTCGTGCTGAACATCGCCGGCATCGAGCCCGACTGGAACATGCACGCCTTCCGCGAGCACGAGATCGCGAAAATCCGCAAACAGGTCGGCAAGAGCCGCGTGATCTGCGGCCTGTCGGGCGGCGTGGATTCGTCGGTGGCGGCGGTCCTGATCCATGAGGCGATCGGCGATCAACTCACCTGCATCTTCGTCGACACCGGATTGATGCGCGCCGGCGAGAGCGAGGAGGTGGTCTCGCTGTTCCGCGGCCACTACAA
>CAYXMO010000334.1:0-3971 GCA_964465935.1 uncultured Rhizobium sp. | reverse complement strand
GACCAGCCATGCTCGTCGTCGCCGACCAGGGTGCGCGAGGCGTCGGCCGACAGCGTCGTCTTGCCGGTGCCAGAGAGGCCGAAGAAGATCGCGCTCTTGCCGTCCTTGCCGACATTGGCCGAGCAGTGCATCGACATCACGCGCTTGGCCGGAAGCAGGTAGTTCATGATCGTGAACACCGACTTCTTCATCTCGCCGGCGTAGGAGGTGCCGCCGATCAGGATCATCTTCTTGGTGAAGTTGACCGCGATCACCGTCTTGGAGGCGCAGCCATGGCGCGACGGCGTCGCTTCGAAGCTCGGCAGATCGACGATGGTGAATTCGGGGTGGAAGCCCTTGAGCTGATCGGCGGTGGGGCGGATCAGGAGCTGGTGCACGAACAATGAGTGCCAGGCATATTCGGTGACGATGCGAACGGGCAGGCGATGGCTGAGATCGGCGCCGCCGAACAGGTCTTTGGCGAACAGCTCCCTGCCCTGGGCATGCGCCATCATGTCGGCGTAGAGCGCATCGAAATGCGCCGGCGTCATCGGCTTGTTGTTGTCCCACCAGATCTGGCTCTCGGTATGCTCGTCGCGGACGACGAATTTGTCGGAGGCCGAGCGTCCGGTGTGCTCGCCGGTGAGCACGACCAGGGGACCGTCCTTGGCGAGGTGGCCCTCGCCGCGCGCGATCGCGACCTCGTAAAGCTTGGCCGGGGTCAGGTTCCAGTGCACGGCCTTCAGATTGCGAAAGCCCTGCTGCTCAAGGCCGTAGGCGTTCGGCCCGTCATTCGACATGTGCTACCTCGAAATACAAAACCCCATAGGCGGCGCGGCATGGAGGCGCCTGCCCATACGGGCCGGAAAATAGAGGGTGGCACCCCCTACAGCAACGCAGGGCTGGGCACGGGAGGCTCAAAATTTGTTACTTTAATCAGAGGGTTAAAATGACACCGGTGGCAATGCCAGGGTGTCGAACCGTCGCGGCGGCGGTTTTTGCGCGGAGCCGGACGCGCTAAGACCGATCCATGAGTCTCAGCGACGAAGAAGTGGAGCGTTACGCCCGGCACCTGGTGCTGCGCGAGGTCGGCGGCGTGGGCCAGGCCAAGCTTGCCCAGGCGCGGGTTCTGGTGATCGGCGCCGGCGGGCTGGGCAGCCCGGCGATCCTCTATCTGGCGGCGGCGGGCGTCGGCACCATCGGCATCGCCGATTTCGATGCCGTCAGCCTCTCCAACCTGCAGCGCCAGATCGCGCATCGCACGGCGGACATCGGGCGGCCCAAGACCGACTCGGCGCGCGACGCGGCGCTGGCGATCAATCCGCATGTGACGATCGAGGCCCATGCCGTGCGGCTGGCGCCCGAGAACGCTTTGGCGCTGATTTCGAACTACGACATCGTCGCCGATGGGTCGGACAATTTCGCGACGCGGTTCCTGATCAACGACGCCTGTTTCTTTGCCGGCAAAACGCTGGTGTCGGCGGCGGTCACCGAGTTCGACGGGCAGCTCTCCACGTTCAAGGCCCATGATCTTGGTCACGGCTGGCCCTGCTATCGCTGCCTGTTCCCGGAGCCGCCGCCGCCGGGCACGGTGCCGAACTGCTCGGAGACGGGCGTGCTGGGCGCCGCCGCCGGCGTGATGGGGACGCTGCAGGCGCTGGAGGTCATCAAGGAGATCACCGGCGCCGGCGAGAGCATGGCCGGGCGCCTGCTGATTTACGAAGCCTTAACCACGCGCTTCCGCAGCGTGACCTTCAAGCCCGATCCGCAGTGCGCGCTGTGCGGGCCGGCGCCGACAATTCTCGGCATCGCGGCAACCGGCGCTTAACCGCCATTTAAGGCCGCCGTCACCATAGTACCCCTCACGGCATTCTACCGCCGTAGGGATACGCATGGGCCAGACCGTTCACTACGAGATTTTCTCCCGCGTCGGCGCCAAGGGCGGCTGGAAGATGCTCGACGTGCGCACCGACCGCGAATCGGCGCTGCAATTCGCGCAAGGCCTGATGACCGAGGACAAGGCGACCGGCGTCAAGGTCGTCAAGGAAACCTACAACGAAGACACCGGCGACTTCCTGACGCTGAAAATCTTCGAGGACGGCCACAACCAGGTGAAGACCGCGCCGGCGCAGGAAGACGTGCCGCACGCCCTGCCCTGCTTCAAGCCGGACGACCTCTACTCCTATCACGCGCGCGCGACGATGACGCGGCTGATCGGCGACTTCCTCAGCCGCAACAAGGTGACGATCACCGAGCTGATCCACCGCGCCGACCTCTTGGAAAAGCTGGAAGCGACCGGCACGACGCTGCAGCACGCGATCCAGAAAGTGGCGGTGGCGCAGGCCGCTTCGACCACGACGCCGGTGCAGCAGATCGTCAAGACGCTGAACGAGCTGACGACCAAAGCCTTCCACCGCATCTATCGCGACGAGCGGGGCAAGCTGTTTCCGGTCGTCGCGACCGGCGGCTTCGGGGCGCTGGCGGTCAAGCTGGCGGACCAGTCCGACGGACTCTATCTGCTGAACGGCGCCATCGCGCGCTTCCTGCGCGACGCCAAGGGCTGGGACGAAAAGGTGTTCCGCCTGCTGGGCATGATGAAAGAGGCACCCGGCGAGGGCCCGGGCCGGCAGCTGCTTTTGAGCGCCATCGACTCGCTGCTCGCCGAAGTGCTGGCGGGATCGGCGGCGCTGCACGAACTGATCGGGGCCAACGAGAATCTGGGTGCGGCGCTGACCAGCCTGGTGCAGCTCTTCCTCGGCAAAGACCCGGCCAACGCCGACGGCCGCGACGGCCTGCTCGCCCTGACGCAGCATTTCGCCGCCGACGACCTGCCCGAAGCGCGCACCGCGATCGCCAACCGCATCATGGCCGAGTTCAAGAGCGCCAAGCGGCTGTGCCCCGCCTCGCTCGACGACGAGCTCAAGACGCTGCGGTCCATCGCCAACCGCGTCGTGCTGGGCATCGGCAAATATATGAGCCACGAAGACCTGATCGGCGCCTTCACGCTGCGCTCCAAGCGGCTGGTGACGCATGAGACCCTGGGCGAATACATGGCAGGCGCCGGCGCGCCGGACGAGAAGCTGGAGCGGCTGCTGTTCGTCGAGGAGAACATCATCGGCATCGAGAACAAGCGCCAGCTCGCGACCTTCGTGCTGCCGGTGCTGACGGCGTCGAGCTTCGAGAACCATTTCGTGGCCGGCAAGGCGCCGGTGCTGGCGCGGCTGCAGCGCCTGGCGCAGCTGCAGGCGCGGGTGCGCCGCTCGGGCTTCCAGGAGAACCAGCGCGCCGAGATGGCGGACCTGCTCGACAAGCTCGCCTCCGACATCGAGGCGCGGGCCAAGATCTTCGACGCGGTCGAAGCCAAGCCGGGCAACAGTGCCGAGAAGGCGAACACGATCCTCAGGCTATGCACCGGCGGCGTCCTGACCGAGGGCCGGCTGTCGGGGCGGGCGCGCGAGATGGTGCTGAATTATCTGGGCCGGCCGGGCTTTCTCACCGGCTACATCGCCGCCGGCGGCGCGCCACGCGACGCCGACGCTGCGATGGCCGAGTTGATGCAGACGCTGGGCAAGGCGGGGATCAGCGCCGAGACGGGCTTGCGCAACATCGCGGCCTAGTTCCGCGCAGGGGTTCGTGACATTTTGACGGCCTATCGCTTCCGCCTCCGCCAAGGCTTCGGCGGACAGGTCGCTATTTGAGGCTTCTTAAGGCCTATCGCTTCGCTATTTGAGGCCCGGCATGATGTTCACCAAGCGCCTGCGCGAGCCGATCATGCGCGGCGAGATCACGACCAGCATCCGCATCTGGCAGAAGCCGCATGTGAAAGTCGGCGGCACCTATGCGCTGGGGCCGGGACATATCCGCGTCACCGCGATCAAGGAGATCGGCATCCGCGACATCACGCCGGCAATGGCGCGCGAATCGGGATTCGCCGGCGTGGTCGACCTGCTCAAGATCGCCAAGCATGGCCGCGGCGAGCGGGTGTATCTGGT
>CAYXMO010000333.1:0-3977 GCA_964465935.1 uncultured Rhizobium sp. | reverse complement strand
CGGCCAGATGAACGAGCCGCCGGGCGCCCGCGCCCGCGTCGCGCTGACCGGCCTGTCGGTCGCCGAATATTTCCGCGACGTCGAAGGCAAGGACGTGCTGCTGTTCATCGACAACATCTTCCGCTTCACCCAGGCGGGTTCGGAAGTGTCGGCGCTGCTCGGCCGTATCCCGAGCGCGGTGGGCTATCAGCCGACGCTGGCGACCGAGATGGGCAATTTGCAGGAGCGCATCACCTCGACCACCAAGGGCTCGATCACCTCGGTGCAGGCGATCTACGTGCCGGCCGACGACATGACCGACCCGGCGCCCGCGACCTCGATGGCGCATCTCGATGCCACCACCGTGCTGTCGCGCGATATCGCGGCGCTGGCGATCTTCCCGGCGGTGGACCCGCTCGACTCCACCTCGCGCATCATGGACCCCAATGTGATCGGCGAGGAGCACTACTCCGTCGCCCGCCGCGTCCAGGCCGTGCTGCAGCAGTACAAGCAGCTCAAGGACATCATCGCCATCTTAGGGATGGACGAGCTGTCCGAAGACGACAAGCTGGTCGTGGCGCGCGCCCGCAAGATCCAGCGCTTCCTCGCCCAGCCGCTGCATGTCGCCGAAGCCTTCACCAACCTGCCGGGCATCTTCGTCAGCCTCGCCGACACCATCCGCTCCTTCAAGGCGATCGTCGACGGCGAATACGACCACCTGCCGGAGCAGGCGTTCTACAACGTCGGCACGATCGAGGACGCGGTGGCCAAGGCCCAGAAGATGGCGGCGGAAGCGGCGTAGCAGCGCCGTCATGGTTCGAGGCTCGCTGCGCTCGCACCTCACCATGACGTACTGAAACAGTCGTCACCCTGAGGTGCCGCGGAGCGGCCTCGAAGGGTGACAGGGTTGGAACGGAAAATGACCGACAAAATCGCCTTTGAACTCGTCTCGCCGGAGAAGCTGCTGCTCTCCGACAATGCCGACATGGTCACGGTGCCGGGCACCGAGGGCTATATGGGCGTGATGGCCGGCCATTCGCCGGTGATTACGACGCTGCGCCCCGGCATGATCGACGTGCAGAAGGACGGCGTCGACAGCCGCTACTTCATCCGCGGCGGCTTCGCCGAGGTCGGCCCCAGCAAGATCACCGTGCTGGCCGAGGAAGCGATCCCCTTCGCAGAACTCGACCTCGCCGTGCTCGACCAGCGCATCAGGGACGCCGAAGAAGACCTAATCGCCTCGACCAGCGAGGCGACCAAGGCGCGCGTCGCCGAACTGCTCGACGACCTCAAGCTGGTCCGCGCCGCGTTCTAGATCACTTCAGCGGAATCTTCCCGGCCGGCAGGCAGATCTCGTTGGGCTGCGCCAGCGCGAGCGTTTCGGGGCCGAACTGGTCGTTGGTCAGGACCTTGGGCAGCTTCTGTTCCTGGTTCGGCTTGATGCTGTAGCAGACCAGATGAAGGTCCTTGTTGACCATCTCGGTGATCTTGCCGTTGTAGCGCTTGGTCGCCGGGGCGCAGAGCCGCGTGATGCCCGTCACCAGGACGTCGATTTCCCCGAACTGATCGACGAACGATGCCTTGCGCGGCTTGAACTCGGCAGCCTTGGCGGGATAGCAGACATAGTGATTGCCGGCCGGGATAGGAGGCAATTTCTGCGCCGTTGCCGCGCTCGCGCAGACAAGCAAGGCCGCTGCGGCGGCCGCGATAATTGTTCTCATGACGGACTACCCTTCGCTTGAAGCCGCAGGGCCGTGAAGCGGCCATCGGCAATGCGCCGTTTTTGGGAAAGCAAGGCGGGCGCGGGCCGCGAACGGGGCGAACCCTACCATAATCCGTTCCGCCGCTTGTTTCGTACCTTGATCGCCGCTGCCGCAAGCTTGGAACTTGAACTTGATCCCGTTGATAATACTGGCTAATCCTAGCCTTGTTGCGCTGCGGCAGAATCGGCACAGGTTCGCCCGCCGGTTTCTGGGCGGCAACGGGTTTTGCTATAAGACGTTTAACTGGTCCGCAGATTCCATGACCACTTCGGGGCAAGAATGACGGGAACGGCCGTCTATAAGCAGGGCTGGACACTGGACGAAGTCCGGTGGGACGCCTTCGACGCCGCCAAGACCACGCCGCGGATGATCGCCGCGATCAAGGCCGCGGCTTTGGTGGAGATGAATGCGCCCGACTACGTCGCCTACCTGAAACGCGTGTTCCACGACGCCGGCCCGAAGATGCACGCCGCCATCGAGCAATGGGGCGGCGAGGAAAGCCAGCATGGCCGCGCCCTGGCGCGCTGGGCCGAAATGGCCGACCCGTCCTACAACGCCGCCGAAGCGTTCACCCGCTTCCGGGCGGGCTACAAGCCGGCGCATTTCCAGGACGGCGACGGCGCCTCCATCCGCGGCAGCAAGCGCGGCGAAATGATCGCGCGCTGCGTCGTCGAGAGCGGCACCTCGACCTATTACACCGCGATCAAGGACGCGACCGAGGAGCCGGTCCTCAAAGAGATCGTGGGCCGCATCGCGGCCGACGAATACAGGCATTACAAGTTCTTCTTCGAGACCCTTCACGCCCAGGAGGAACCGGATCTGCCGTTGTGGCGCAAGCTCGCCGTGGCCGCCGGCCGCATCACCGAGTCCGACGACGACGAACTCGCCTTCGCCTATTACTGCGCCAGCACCCCGGCAAGCGAGACCGCGCGCCTGCCCTACCGCCGCGATTACTACGTCAAGGTCGCTGCCGGCATTTTCAATTCCATCTACCGCCGCCATCACATGCAAAGGCTGGTGCAGATGGTCGCCAAGGCGATCGGCACCGCGCCCCAGGGCTGGTTCGCGCGCGTCGCCGGTACGGTGCTGTGGCATGCGGTGCAGATGCGGGGTGCAGCGACCGTCGGGCCCGCACCGGTTGCGGCCTAAGCCGACAGTTGCACCAAGGTCAGGACGTTGCCGCTCGGGTCCTTGAAATGCGCCAGCGTGCCGCCCCAGGGCATCTTTTCCGGCGGGTTCAGGAATTCGACGCCTCTTGCGACAAGATCTCGGTAAGTCGCGGCAATGTCGCTTGCGGCGAACGAGCAGCTGGTAAACCGCCCGACCAGGCCTTCATGTCCCGGCTCGTTGGGATCGACGTGCTCGACGATCAGCGTGATGCCGCAGTCATAACCGACTGCCGTACCCCAATCCCACAGCTGTTTGAGGCCGAGCGTCTTGCCGTAAAACACTCTGGCAGCCGCGATATCCGCAACCGAGATGCGAAGCGCGCTGACGGGGCCGATGCCGCTCAATGCAGGGTCTCGTCCGTCCGGACGATCCGCAAATGTGTCGGCCTTGGTTTGGCCGGCGGGGTCACGGGTACGCCGCTCGCTGGAAACAGGCGGTAGCCGGCACCGACCACCACCATCGCGACCATTGCCGTGAGCGGCCAGCGTGCCGCGCCGAGCGCGCTCCAAAGGTGCTGCAACGGCAGGAAGACCGCGGTGACGCCGAAGAACCCGCAGACCGCAACGAGCGTGACGATCCCGATGACCCGCCGCGTACCTCGCCCGATCAGCATTACAGGCTGCGCTTGACCAGCATCTGCTTGATCTCGCCGATCGCCTGGGCGGGATTGAGGCCCTTGGGACAGGTGTTGGTGCAGTTCATGATGGTGTGGCAGCGATAGAGCCGGAACGGGTCTTCAAGCTTGTCGAGGCGTTCGCCGGTGTGCTCGTCGCGGCTGTCGGCCAGCCAGCGATAGGATTGCAGCAGCGCCGCGGGGCCCAGATAGCGCTCCGAGTTCCACCAATAGCTCGGACACGAGGTCGAGCAGCAGGCGCACAGGATGCATTCGTAGAGTCCGTCGAGCTTGGCGCGCTCTTGCGGCGATTGCTGCCATTCCTTTTCCGGCTGCGCCGTCTTGGTCTGGAGGAACGGCTCGATCGAAGCATATTGGGCGTAGAAATTGGTGAGGTCCGGCACCAGGTCCTTCACCACCGGCATGTGCGGCAAGGGATAGACCGCGACCGG
>CAYXMO010000332.1:0-3996 GCA_964465935.1 uncultured Rhizobium sp. | reverse complement strand
ATCATCGAGCCGTCGAGATTGAAGGAATAGCCGAGCGGCAGGACGAAGCTGACGATGCGGCGCGGCAGGCCGACGGATTGCAGATTCTCGAGCAGCTTGGGATAGGCGGCCTCGGAGCTGGCGGTGGAGAAGGCGAGGAGGACCGGCTCGCGGATCGCTTTGAGGAGCTGGGCATTGCCGCCCCGGCGCAGCAGCGCGGCGACGCCGAGCAGCAGCAGCCAGAGCAGCAGCATCGCGAGATAGAAGCTGCCGACGAATTTGGCGTAGGTCACGATGATGGCGACGCCATGGGTCGCGATGGTCGAAGCCAGCGCCGCGAACACCACCAGCGGCGCCAGGAACATCACATAGCCCGTCACCTTGAGCATGACGGTGGCGACCTGTTCCATCAGGGCGAGGATGGCGGGGGCGCGGTTCTCGGTCGCGGCGATGGCGGTGCCGACGAAAGCGGAGAACACGACGATCTGCAGGATCTCGTTGTTGGCCATCGCCTCGACAATGGAGCGCGGCACGACGTGGTCGATGAAGTCCTTGATGTTGAGCGCAGCAGCGGTCACCGGCGGCGGCGCGTTGGCGGGGAGCGCGATGCCGGCGCCGGGGGCGAAGAGATGGACCATGACGAGGCCCAGCGTCAGCGACACCAGCGAAGCCAAAATGAACCAAGCGATGGCGCGGGCGCCGACGCGGCCGACCGACGCGGCGTCCTCCATATGTGCGATGCCGACCACCAGGGTGGAGAACACCAGCGGCGCAATGATCATCTTGATGAGGCGCAGGAAGATATAGGTGACGTAGCCGAGAAATTCGGTGAGCCCGGCGATCTGCGGCGGCGAGAGCCAGGCATTGCCGGCGAGGCCGACGGCGACGCCGAGCACCATCGCGACGACGATCAGGATCGTAAGCCTGCGACTCAAGAAGGACTCCTGCCCGGTTTTGCGGCGCGCATCAGGCAGATTTCATTGGGGCGGCGCAAGGCCGATTTTGTGCAGGGCCCGTGTGAACAGATTTACGGTGCTCGCGTGCAAAAAATCGCCGGTCTGCTTCGGCGCCCGCCCGGCGCAGGCGCGGGCATAGGTGCCTTCGAGGATGGCGCCCAACTTGTAGCAGGCCAGCACTTCGTACCAATCGGCATGGGCGACGTCGCGGCCGGTCTGCGCGGCGTAGCGGGCGACGATCTCGGCGCGGGTGGGAAAGCCGGTCCAGGGCTCGACCGGGCCGGTTGTCGCGCCGTCTTCCGGCCACGCCGAGAGCAGCCAGCCGAGATCGACCAGGGGATCGCCGAGCGTGGTCAATTCCCAATCGACCATCGCGGTCATCCTGGGGCTGTGGCGGTCGAACAGCACGTTGCCCCAGTGGAAGTCGCCATGGATGATGCCGGGCACGAAGCTGGGCGGACGATGCGCGTTCAGCCAGGCGCCGACATCGTCGACGCCGGGAATGCCGGAGAGACCGGGCCAGCCTTCGAACTCGGCATAGGATTCGAGCTGCGCCTTCCAGCGGCCGACCTGGCGCTCCAGGAAATTGTCGAGCTTGCCGAGCGTGGCGAGGCCTTTGGCGGCATAGTCGACCTTGGACAGCGCGGCGATGGCGTCGACCATCTCCAAGCCCATGGCATGGCGGATGGCGGGATCGCCCGCGTGCAGCGCCGGCATCTCCTCGCGCGGCGTGAAGCCTTGGATCGGTTCCATCAGGTAGAAGGCGGCGCCGAGCACGGCTTCGTCGGCACAGGCGGCGATGAGGTCAGGATGCGGCACATCGGTGCCCTTGAGCGCGGCGAGGACACGGGCTTCGCGGCGCATGGTCTCGTTGGAGTTGGCGCGCAGATGCTTGGGTGGGCGGCGCAACACATAGGCGCGGCCGGCGCGGGTGAAATGGAGCAGGATGTTCTGCGTGCCGCCACCGAGCAGATGCGCGTCGTCGAGCGGACCGTGGCCGAGGCCCTGCCCATCCATCCAGGCACGTAGCGCTTCGAGGGAGAGAAAACTCTGCCAGTCGGTGTCGCCGCGCGGGACGATAGTCTTGGGAAGCTCGTCGGCCATGCGGCGATGCTGGCAGGTTCGTGCCAGGCGTCAACGTGCCGTGGCGGCAATATGGACGGGCCGCGCGGCTTGCGCGAGGATCGCGCATGGACAGGGCAGCTCTGCGCAAGGCGTATCGCGACGACGGCGTGGTGTTGCTGCCCGGCGTGCTGGACGCGGCGGCGCTCGCCGACGCGCTGGCGGCTTACGATTGGAGCATAGCCAACCCGGGACCGGCGGCGAGCCGCATCCGCCAGCATGGCGACGCGCTGTTCTATCAGGACCTCTACAATCCGGGCTGCGCCCAAGCCTATCGCGCGATGCTGGAGCGCTCGCCGCTGACGGCGATCATCGCCGGCATCTGGCAGACGCCGGATGTATGGTTCATGTACGAGCAGGTGTTCCTGAAGCAAGGCGGAGAGAGCCGGCGCACGCCGTGGCATCAGGACTCATCGTATCTCGCGGTCGATGGCGAGGACCTGGCGGTGGCGTGGATCACCTTCGATGCGGTGCGGGCCGAGGACTCGCTGGAGTTCGTGCGCGGGTCGCATCGCGGCGTGCTCTACAACGGATCGAGCTTCGCGCTGGACGACGACACCGCGCCTTTGCATGCGGGCGAGGCGCTGCCGCGCCTGCCGGACATCGAGGCAGCGCGGGACCGGCACGATATCGTCGCGTTCGGCGTCACGCCGGGCGACGTGGTGCTGTTTCATCCCAAGATGCTGCATGGCGGCGCACCGACCCATCCGGGCCAGCGGCGGCGAACGCTGACGCTGCGCTATTTTGGACGCGATTGCCGCTACGACCCGCGGCCAGGGCCGGCGGGGCCGCGCCTGACGCCGGGGCATGGGCTGAAAGGCGGCGATCCGTTACGCGATCCGGGGTTCTTGAAGCTAGCCTAGCACCCGCGCAAGCCAGGCCTTGGTGTCCTCGCAGACATCCAGCGCCCGCTTGTAGGCGGGGCGTGCAGTGGTGCGGGCCCAATAGGCCATCTCCGCGTCGCCGATGGTCAGGCCGGCCGCGGCGCGGGCGAAGGTCAACGCGTAGGTGATCGAAATGTCGGCGGCGGTGAACTGATCGCCGGCCATGTAAGGCGCGCGTGCGAGCTGCCGCGTCACCAGCTGCATCCGGTTCTTGAAGATCTCCACCGACTCGCGGGCGGTCCAATTGTCCCGCTCGGCCGGCGGCGCGATGTTCTTGGTGATGACGTGGAAGTACAGCATCGCCGCGAGGCCGGCCTCGCCGAGATGGAGGAATTGCTGGTAGGCGGCGTAGGCGGGATCCTGCGGGTCCGGCGCGAGCGGCGTCGCGCTGTTGTAGCGGGCGATCAGGTACTCCATGATGGCGATCGACTCGACCATGATGAGGTCGCCATCCTGAAGCGCCGGGATGAAGCCGCAGGGGTTGATGGCGAGAAACTCCGGGTCGTGCTCGGCGCCCCTGATGAGGTCCACCGGGCGGTAGCGGTAGGGGAGGCCCATCTCTTCCAGCAGCCAGATGACGCGAATGCCCCTGCCCGAGCCCCAGACCGTGATCATTGCGCGAACCTTTCGTTGAGGTGACTACCGACTGAGTATCTCCAGCGCCTGCTCCGCCAGTCTTGGTGTGCCATTGACGGCCGGGCGGTCTGTGGAAGCGTTGCCGGAGAGGATGCGTTTGTAGACGCCCTGGCTGATCGAGGCCAAGCGGAAGACGCCGAAGGCGACGTAGAAGTTCCAATTCGGGATGCCGTCGCGGCCGGTGCGGCGGCAATAAGCGTCGCGATATGCGGCTTCGGTCGGGATGCCGGTGGCGGCGAAGTCGACACCGACGAGGCTGCCCCAGGTCTGCGCTTCGGAATGCCATAGAAAACCGTTGTAGCCGATGTCGGCAAGCGGATGGCCGATGGTGCAAAGCTCCCAGTCGAGCACCGCGATCAGGCGCGGCTCGGTCGGGTGGAACATCACGTTCTCGAGCCGGTAGTCGCCATGGGCGATGG
>CAYXMO010000331.1:0-4006 GCA_964465935.1 uncultured Rhizobium sp. | reverse complement strand
CCATCGTGGTGATGCCCAACACCGATCCGATCATCGACGAGCCGTCGCTGGTCGATTTCATCCTGCGCCGCGCCGCCGCGACGGCAAAGGTGCGGGTGGCGCCGATGGCGGCGCTGACCAAGGGTCTCGCCGGCGAGACGATGACCGAGATCGGCCTGCTCCAGGAAGCCGGCGCGGTGGCGTTCACCGATGGCGACCGCACGATCGGCAATGCACGCGTGCTGCGCCGGGCACTTTCTTATGCCAACACATTCGGGGCGCTGGTCGTCGGCCATGCCGAGGACCCCGATCTGAGCGGCGGCGCCTCGGTCACCGAAGGCGAGTTCGCGATGCGGCTGGGGCTGCCGGCGGCGCCGGCGGCGGCCGAAGCGATCATCGTCGAGCGCGACATCCGGCTCGTGGAGATGACGGGCGCGCGCTATCACTTCGGGCAGATTTCCACCGCCGCATCGCTCGATATCGTCGCGGCGGCCAAGCAGCGCGGCCTGCCCGTGACGTGCGGAGTGGCGGCGCATCATCTGGCGCTGAACGAGCTGGATGTCGGTTCGTACTACACGTTCCGGAAAGTCAAACCGCCGCTGCGCTCGGAAGCCGACCGCGCCGCGATGGTCGAAGGCGTGGCGTCGGGACTGATCGACGTCATCGTGTCGAGCCACGATCCGCAAGGCGCCGACACCAAGCGCCAGCCCTTCGCGCAGGCGGCGTTCGGCGCGGTGGGGCTGGAGACGCTGCTCCCCGTGGCGCTGGGGCTGGTGCAGGACGGGCGCGCGACGCTGGGCCATGTGCTCAAGGCGCTGACGGCGGCGCCGGCGAAGATTCTGGGCTTGAACGCAGGCACGCTGGCCAAAGGCGCGCCGGCCGATTTGGTGCTGATCGATCCCGACGAGCCGCACACGGTGGATGCGGAGAAGCTGCGCAGCCGCGCCCGCAACACGCCGTTCGAGGGACGGCGCTTCCACGGGCGGGCGGTGCGGACGTTCGTCGGTGGGGTGAGCGTGTTCGAGAGGAGATGACCTCTCCCGTTTACGGGAGAGGTCGGCGAGCGAAGCGAGACGGGTGAGGGCCAGCGCCGTGCGCGACGACGAATCCAAATCACGCCAACGCGCGAAGGCCATGCGCCGCGAGATGACCAAGGCTGAGTTCATGCTCTGGATCAGACTTCGCGAAGCCAATCGGCACGGCTTCAAATTCCGACGGCAACATCCGATCGGCCCCTACAGCGCGGACTTTGCTCATATCAGAGGAAAGCTGGTCATCGAAGTCGACGGTGAGACCCATTGGACCGACGACCAGTTAGAACATGACCGCCGACGAGAGGCTTATCTGGGAACCCGCGGCTGGAACGTCGTTCGTTTTCGAAACATCGACGTCTATGAAAATGTCGACGGCATTGTCGAACAGCTCGCAAGACGGCTGGGCCCTCACCCGGCCGCCCGAAGGGGGCGGCCGACCTCTCCCGCAGGCGGGAGAGGTTAGGCGGCGAGCTTTTCGCGTAGTTGCTGGACGGACGTAATCTGCGCCATGGTTGGTTCCTCGCCGCGTGCCGTAGCTTGCCACTCTTGCGAATGACTCGCAGCTAGCAAATGACCGTTCTGGGCCTCTCTCTTAGCTGGCAGGACGCCGCGATCGCGGCAGCAATCGGCTATCTGCTGGGGTCGGTGCCGTTCGGGCTGATCGTGACCTGGGCGCTCGGCGAAGGCGACGTGCGCAAGATCGGCTCGGGCAGCATCGGCGCCACCAATGTGCTGCGCACCGGCAATTATGCGGCGGCGGCGCTGACGCTGCTGTTCGATGCGCTGAAGGGCGCGGCGGCGGTGTGGATCGCGCGGCATTTTTGGGGACACGACGCGTCCCTGGCCGCGGGCTTGGCCGCGTTCCTCGGCCATCTCTTTCCGGTCTGGCTGCGCTTCAAGGGCGGCAAGGGCATCGCGGTGTCGCTCGGCATCCTGCTGATGGTCTATTGGCCGGTCGCGCTGATCGCGTTCGCGACCTGGGGCGCGGTGCTGGCGGCGTTCCGCATTTCGTCGCTCTCCGCGCTGATCACCGCCGTCGCCACGCCGGTTTATGTGATCCTGTTCCATCGCGGGAATGAGATGGTGCTGGCCGTCCTCCTCGCGGTGCTCGTCTTCGTCGCGCATCGGGAGAACATCCGCCGCCTGCTGCGCGGCGAGGAGCCGCGCGTCGGCGCCAAACCCAAGCCGGCGTGAGCCCGCGCGCGCTCGGCGAGGCGGAACGGCGCGCCTGGCTCAGGCTGGCGCGGACGCAGAATGTCGGACCCGTCACCTTCGCCCAGCTGATCGCGCGTTTCGGTTCGGCGAGCGCGGCGCTGAAGGAAGTGCCGCAGCTGGCGCGGCGCGGCGGCGGCGGCAGTTTGCGCATTCCCAGCGACGACGACGCGGCGCGCGAGATCGCGGCGCTGGCCAAGCTCGGCGGGCGCATCATCGCGAGCTGCGAGCCGGAATACCCGCGCGGCCTTGCCGCCGCCGAGCCGGCGCCGCCGCTGCTTTCGGTGATCGGACATGCGACGCTCCTGGCGCGCGAGATGATCGCCATCGTCGGCGCGCGCAACGCTTCGGCGCTGGGGCGCAAACTGGCGCAGATGCTGGCGCGCGATCTGGGACAAGCCGGCCTGGTGGTGGTCTCCGGACTGGCGCGCGGGATCGACGCGGCGGCGCATGACGGATCGCTGGCAAGCGGGACCTGCGCCGTGGTCGCCGGCGGCGTCGACAATGTCTATCCGCCGGAGAACAAAGCGCTGCACGGGCGCATCGCCGCCGAAGGCTGCATCGTGTCGGAGATGGCGCTGGGACAGGTGCCGCAGTCGCGCCATTTCCCGCGCCGCAACCGCATCATCTCGGGCCTGGCGCGCGGCGTCGTGGTGGTCGAGGCGGCAGACGGATCGGGCTCGCTGATCACCGCCAACTATGCGCTGGAACAGGGCCGCGAGATCTTCGCGGTGCCGGGATCGCCGCTCGATCCCAGGGCGCGCGGCACCAACCGGCTGATCCGCGACGGCGCGACGCTGACCGAAAGCGCCGCCGACGTGCTCGGCGGGCTGAAGGCCATCTTGGGGCGCGACTTCCGCGATCCGGGACGCGACGAGCCGGTCGCGCCCGGCCTGTTCGACGAGGCGCAGGCCGGCCGAATCCGGGCCCGGCTGGAGGAAGCCTTGGGACCAGCGCCGGTTGCGGTCGACGACCTGGTGCGACTTCTGGAGGTGCCGGCGGCTGCTGTCGCAATAATTTTGCTGGAGCTGGAACTGGCAGGGCGCATCGCCCGTCACCCGGGCGGCAGGGTGTCCTGGGCTTGATCGCCTTGGTGCTTGGCTTCGGCGGCGGCCAGCCCGATCAGATGGGCGAGCAGGCCCTGGCCCTGCCCCAACGCAATTTTCCTAAGAGATTCAAGGAGATCGCGCGTATACCGTGCGGTTTCCGCGGCCGTCAGCGGGGTTGGAGGGGGAGTGTTGAAGGGCCGGCCAGCGCGCGGATAGGAGGCCATGGGCCGAAACAACTCAGGGGACGGCGGCCAACCTAGGGGAACCCGTCCGCTATTGCAACCTTAGGTATCTTCAGCGCCATGAAACGTGCATTTCACAACCGATGGTTACATCCGCGCGATACCCTCGGCGTTGACACCCGCCGTCCGGTCCTATCAGTGTCCCGCCGCCCCCGAGGGTCCACCCCCGTTTTGGCACGATTTTTACGGCCACCGGGTTAGACCCGAGGCCCGCACCCAAGCAGAGCACCCCCTTTCAGATGAATGTTGTCGTCGTCGAATCGCCTGGCAAGGTCAAATCCATCAACAAGTACCTGGGCTCGGGCTACAAAGTCCTGGCGAGCTTCGGCCATATCCGCGACCTGCCCTCCAAGGACGGCTCGGTGAAGCCGGACGCCGACTTCGCCATGAGCTGGGAGGTCGACGACCGGGGCGCCAAACGGGTCAAGGAAATCGCCGAGGCGGTCAAGGGCGCCGACAAGCTGATCCTGGCGACCGACCCCGACCGCGA
>CAYXMO010000330.1:0-4011 GCA_964465935.1 uncultured Rhizobium sp. | reverse complement strand
TCGCCTGCACGCTGGACAGCGTGACTTCGGGCAGCATCGTCGGCAGCGACTGGTACTGGGGCGGCGCCGCGAGCACGATCTTCTGGGTCGACGCCCAGGACGATCTCGCGGTCGTGTTCATGACGCAGCTGATGCCGAGCGGCGCCTTCAACTTCCGCGGCCAGCTCAAGAGCCTGGTCTATTCGGCGATCGCGGATTGAAGAAATCCTCCCCCTGAAAGGGGGAGGTGCCGAGCGCAGCGAGGCGGAGGGGGATGTCCGCCGTCGCACCGCCCCCTCCGACCTTTCGGGCCACCTCCCCCTTTCAGGGGGAGGATTGGCGATACCACGCCAGCTGTTCGCTGGTCGCCAGCAGCTTGCCGCTGCGGCTCCAATAGCTCGAGCGCTCGTCGGAGGCGCCGCGCGAGCCGATGCGGCCGTCGCATTCGATCAGGATGAAATCCTCCCCGATGGCGGCGAGATCTTCCTCGGTGGCGTGGAGATAGACGGTGAGCGTCAGCGTCGTCGTGCCGATGGTGCGGCCGAGCGCATACATCGAGCGCGGCGGCGAGAAGTCCGTCACCATGCCGAGCATCGCCTTGTCGAACGGGCCGCGGCGCGGCCTGACCCAGGCGTGCGAGAGGGCGCTGGTGCCGCCCGCTTGCGGCATAAAATCGCCGAGCATGCGGCGTTCGAAGGCGGAGGCGCCGTAGTGCTGCGGCGACTCGCCGAATTCCAGCTTCGGCAGCGTTTCGGGAGCCGGCACCGTGGGCATCTTCGCGAATTCGAAATTCGGGGTCATGGGCCGCTGCGCCATGGTGACGATGGCGTGGACGCCGACCTGGCTGCTGCCGCCCGGCAGAATCTCGACCTCCCACACGCCGATGGAGCGGCCCTGGCGCAGGCAGCGCGCCCGCACATCGATGGCGCCGGACGGCAGCGCCGCGGCATAGGTGAGCGTGAGCGACAAGGCCTCTCCGGTCGCTGTAGGCTCGGCGTCGAGCACGCGGATCGCGAGGCCGATGGCGTAACCGCCCCACAGCCCGCCGCCGGGATTGCTCCACTCCGGACCCGCGAAGGTGGTCCAGCGATGGGGGCCGGCCGGCGTCAAAGGCATGGCGGCGTCGGTCGTCGGGCTGTTCATGCGAAGGTCTCCGGTGCCGGGCAAAGCTAAACGGCGTGCCGTTGGGTCAGTCAAACCGGGGTGGCAAGATGTCCGCCGGCGATCGTCACGCGGCGGCTTTCGCCATAGGGAAGGACGATCTTGGCATCGGCCCCGCCACCAACCCGGATGTCGATGGTCGTAGCGGTGCAGGCGACATCGACACGCCAGCGAAAGAACGACCCGCTGGAGAGATCGCTCTCGCCATCGTCGTCGAAGATGTCCACGCCGAAACTACCTTCCGTGACCGGGAATACGGCGAAACCGCGTTCGTCGCCGCGCGCCGCAAAGTGCTGCTCGGCGACGTTGAGCGCGATGACGCTGCCTTCGCGCGCGAACAGCGGCGGGCGATCATAGGGCGCGCTGCGCGTCACCGTCTGCCCGCCGCCGAACGCTTCGCCGCTCCACCAGTCGAACCAGCGCGCGCCGGCCGGTAGATAGACCTCGCGCGCCGCCGCACCGGGCTCGACCACGGCGGCGACCAGCAGCGAGGCGCCCAGCATCATGTCGTCATTGTCTTGCAGGCACTTCGGATCGTCCGGGAAGTCGAAAAACGTCGGGCGTATGATCGGCTCGTAGAACGTCGAATAGCGGTATGAAAGATCGTACAGATAAGGCAACAGCCGGTAACGGAATTTGATCAGGTCGCGCACCTGCGGCGTGACTTCCGGATGCATCCACGGCTCGTTGGCGCTGCCGTCGGTGTTCCAGGAATGGATCGAGAAGCGCGGCAGGAAGATGCCGAAACCGGCCCAGCGCACGAACAGCTCGGCGTCGGGTTTCGGCCCATCGAAACCGCCGACATCGTGGCCGGTGTTGGAGATGCCGCTGAGCGCCAGCCCCAGCCCCATGCGGATGTTGTATTTCAGCGTCTCCCAGCTCGTATAATTGTCGCCCGACCAGGTCTGGACGTAACGCTGCATCCCCGCCGAGCCGCTGCGGCTGACAAGGTAAGGCCGCTTGCCCGGCGCCTTGGCGACCTGCGCTGCGTGACTGGCGCGGATCATCTGCAGCGTGTGCAGCGGCTTCATCTCGATGGCGGCGTGCGCCGTCCCGAAGCCATGCGCTCGCGCCTTGGGACTGACGATCTCGAATTCGTTGTTGTCGTTCCAGGTGCCGGCCATGCCGACATCGAGCAGCGCCGATGTCACCTTGTCCTGCCACCAGGCGATGGCCGCGGGGTTGGTGAAATCGAGATAGGCGCCGAGCGCGCCCCAGAACTGCACCCATTCCGGCGCGCCGTTTTCGTCCGCGATCAGCAGTCCCTTGTCGCGCGCCTCCGCGAACAGCGGATGATCGTGCAGCAGCGCCGGCTTGATGTTGGGGATCAGGCGCACGCCCTTGCCGGCATAGGAGCGCACGAACGCGGCGGGATCGGGAAACTTGTCGCGGTTCCAGTGGAAGACGTAGCGCTTGCCGCCGATCGAGGTGTAGCCCGACGACAGATGGAACGAGTCGCACAGGATGTCGTGCGCCTCGCACTTGGCGAGGAAATCGGCCATCCGCGCCTGCGCGTCCGGCTGGTCTGTGTACGACATGGTCGAGCCGGAATAGCCCAGCCCCCAACGCGGCAAGAACGCCGGCTTGCCGGTCAGCCAGGTGTAGCGCTGCACGATCCCGCCGACCGTGCCGCCGATCACGTAATAGTCGAGGTCGCCATGGTCCGCGGCGAAGGCGCGGAACAGGCCGTGATAGTTGCTGCGTTCGCAGCCCATGTCGAAGGTGCAGTCCGCCAGCGTGTCGTAGAACAGCCCGGCCGCCGCGCCACTCGGCTTGCGGGTGATATAAAATGGAATGTGCTTGTACAGCGGGTCGGAGCTGCGCGCGTCATAGCCCATCGCATCGACATTGTGCATGCGCAAGCGCCGGCCGGCACGGTTCAGCGCGCCCGAACGCTCGCCGAGGCCGAAATACATTTCGCCGGGATCGCGCACCAGATAGTGGTGCACGCGCCCGTCCCACCAGCCGAAATCATAGGCTTGCGTCGGCCGATCCTTCAGCACTTGCACCAGGCCGTCCGCGCTGTCGTCGTAGGACTCCCAGGTACAGAAGAACCCGTTCAACCGGATCGTGAGGCGCAGCCGCGCCGTCTCGACGATCAACTTGCCGTCCGGTGCTTCGAGAGAGAACGCCGGCAGCATGAACCCGGAAAGATCGAAGCGGCCGCGGCCTGCGGCCGGCACATCGTCCAGTCCCGGCGCGATGGCCCAGGTCTTGGGATGTTTCAGCTGGCCGTCCGGCAGCACCAGCACGCGGATGATGTCGTCTTCCAGCACGAAGACATGCGCCACGGCGGGGCCGTCGCTCGCCAGCGTCAGGTGGTTGCCGTCCCGCGCGGCGAGGTGAAACAGCGGCGGCTTTGAGAGCGTGCTCACCAGTTCGTCATCGTGCCGTCTTCGAGACGGTTCACCGGCAGATAGGCGCGGGCATAGGGATATTTCGCCGCCAGTTTCTCGTCGATCTCGACCCCGATGCCGGGCGCCTCGCCGGGATGCAGCATGCCGTCCTTGAACGTGTAGGCATGCGGGAACACCGCGTCGGTCTCAGGCGTATGGCGCATGTATTCCTGGATGCCGAAATTGGGCACCGAAAGGTCGAAATGCAGCGCCGCGCCCATGCACACCGGCGACAGATCGGTGGCGCCATGGCTGCCGGTGCGCACATGGTAGAGATCGGCCAGGCTGGCGACGCGGCGCAGATGCGTGATGCCGCCCGCATGCACCACCGTCATGCGGATGTAGTCGATCAGCTGCTCTTCGATCAGCTGCTTGGCGTCCCAGATCGTGTTGAACACTTCGCCGACGCTGAGCGGCGTCGTGGTGTGCTGGCGGATCAGGCGGAAGCCGGCCTGGTTCTCCGCCGGCACCGCGT
>CAYXMO010000329.1:0-4014 GCA_964465935.1 uncultured Rhizobium sp. | reverse complement strand
CCGACGCCGTCACCTCGCTGGAGAACGGCGGCAAGATCATGGTGCGCTCGCTCGACCAGGTCTGGGCGCTGTTCAACAAGGACGCCGCCGCCGCCTTCCACGCCTGGTGCGACGGGCATCTGCCCGGCTTTCTCGCCCATAGCATCGCGGCGCTGTTCGGCCTTCCGGGCTGGGCCGCGACCGGCGTGCCCGGCATCATCCTCGCCTTCCTGTTCGGCCGCCGCACAAGCGATGTGAGCGCTTAGCCGCTCAGCGATTGGCGCCGGGAATCCACAGCACGTCCTTGGCGCCGCCGTCATTGGCGAGCCGCGCCGCCACGAACAGATGGTCCGACAGCCGATTGATGTAGCGGATCGCGGCGGCACCGACCTTCTCGCTTAAAGCCAATTCCGTCATCAATCGCTCGGCGCGGCGCACGATGGTGCGCGCCAGATGCAGATAGGCGGCCGACGCCGTGCCGCCGGGCAGCACGAACGACTCCAGCGGCTTCAGCGCCGCGTTCATCAGGTCGATCTCGCGCTCCAGCCGGTCGACTTGTGCGTCGACGACGCGCAGGCGCCCTTCGCCGCGCTTGCCGTCTTCCGGCGTCGCCAGATCGGCGCCGAGGTCGAACAGGTCGTTCTGAATACGCGCCAGCATCGCGTCGAGCTCGCCGCCGGCGCTCAGCCGCGCTACCCCGATCGCGGCATTGGCTTCGTCGACGGTGCCATAGGCGGCGATGCGCAGATCATGCTTGGGCCGGCGCGTGCCGTCGCCCAGCCCGGTGTCGCCCTTGTCGCCGGTCTTCGTATAGATGCGGTTCAGCGTGACCATGCCCTTGAAACTACAGCCTGTCAGCAGCGGCGGCAAAGGCGCCCTGCCCACCGAAGCCTTGGCGTAGGTGGGTTGAAGCCCCTAGACGGAGAGGTATGATCCGCCCGCCCTCCAAACCACACCCGGATTCCATGCCCATCGAAGCTCCCGAGATTGTCGAAACCGAGGATACCCGCGTCTCTTGCCAAGGCATCGGCGGGGCGCTCGGCCATCCGCGCGTCTATCTGGAGATGGGCGACGCCGATTTCGTCGAATGCCCCTATTGCGACCGCCGCTTCGTGCTCAAGGCCGGAGCGCACCGCCATTGAGCAAGCCGGGCAAAGCGCTGAAGAAGGGCGATCATCTCTACCTGATCGACGGCTCGGGCTATCTGTTCCGCGCCTATCACGCCCTGCCGCCCTTGAGCCGCAAATCCGACGGCCTGCCGGTCGGCGCGGTCAGCGGCTACTGCAACATGATGTGGAAGCTGCTCGAGGACATGAAGGGCGGCGAGGCGCCGACCCATCTCGCCGTGGTGTTCGACGCCGGCGCCGTCACCTTCCGCAACACGCTCTATGACGCCTACAAGGCCAATCGCCCGCCGCCGCCCGAGGACCTGATCCCGCAATTCCCGCTGGTGCGCGACGCGACGCGCGCCTTCGGCGTCTCCTGCGTCGAGAAGGAAGGCTTCGAGGCCGACGACCTGATCGCGACCTATGCCCGCCTGGCGCGCGAAGCCGGCGCGCGCTGCACCATCGTGTCGTCGGACAAGGACCTGATGCAGCTGGTGGTCGACGGCAAGGTCGAGCTGTTCGACACCATGAAGAACAAGCGCATCGCCTCCGCCGAGGTGATGGAGAAATTCGGCGTTCCGCCGTCCAAGGTGATCGAAGTCCAGGCCCTGGCCGGCGACAGCGTCGACAACGTGCCGGGCGTGCGCGGCATCGGCGTCAAGACCGCGGCCGAGCTGATCAACCAGTACGGCGATCTCGAAACCCTGCTGAAGAAGGCGGGAGAGATCAAGCAGCCCAAGCGCCGCGAGACCCTGATCGAGAACGCAGAGAACGCGCGCATCTCCAAGAAGCTGGTGACGCTCGACGATCACGCGCCGCTGCCCGAAGGCCCCGAGCATTTCGCGGTGCACGAGCCCGAGCCCAAGGAGCTGATCGCCTTCCTGAAGGGGATGGAATTCAACACCATCACCAAGCGCGTCGCGGCGCATTTCGGGATCGAGGACATCGAGGGTATCGCGCCCACGGCCGAACCTTCGGCCACCGCCGCCAACCGCGTCGTCAAGCAGGCCGAGCGCGAGACGCCGAAATCCGCCCCCGCCCAGGTCGGCGCGGTGATGGACCGCGGCGCCATCGTGCAGAAGATCGATCTCGACGCCTACAAGACCGTCGTCACGGCGAAAGAGCTCGACGCCTGGATCGCGCGGGCGCGCGACATCGGCCGGGTCTGCGTCGACACCGAAACCACGGGCTTGGACGCCATGACCGCGGGCCTGTGCGGCGTGTCGCTGGCGGTGATGCCGGGCGAGGCCTGCTACATCCCTTGCGGCCACCGCAAGGGCGACGGTCTCGACTTCGGTGGCGCCGCCGATCTCACCCAGATGACGGAGAAGGACGTGCTGGCGCGGCTGAAGCCGCTGCTCGAAGACGCGAGCGTCCTCAAGATCGCGCAGAATCTCAAATACGATTTCACCATCTTCGCCCAGCGCGGCATCCGCGTCGCGCCCTACGACGACACGATGCTGATCTCCTATGTGCTCGACGGCGGCCTGCACGGCCACGGCATGGACGAGCTGTCGCAGCTGCACCTCAGCCACACGCCGATTGCCTTTGCCGACGTCGCGGGCAAAGGCAAGGACAAGATCACCTTCGACTGCGTGCCGATCAAGGAGGCGACGCGCTATTCCGCCGAAGACGCCGACGTCACGCTGCGGCTCTACCTGCTGCTGAAAGCGCGCCTCCCCGCGACGGGCAAGACCGCGGTCTATGAGACGCTGGAGCGTCCGCTGATCACGGTCCTCGCCGACATGGAGATGACCGGCATCACCATCGATCCCGACCTGCTGCGCCGGCTCTCCAACGATTTCGCCAAGGACCAGGCGAAGATGGAGAAGGACATCCACAAGCTCGCTGGCGAGGAGTTCAACATCGGCTCGCCCAAGCAGCTTGGCGACATCCTGTTCGGCAAGTTCAAGCTCGAAGGCGGGCGCAAGACCAAGACCGGCGCCTGGTCGACCGATGCCGATGTGCTGGAAGACGTCGCGGCGCAGGGTCATCCCATCGCCAAGAAGGTGCTGGACTGGCGCGGCCTCGCCAAGCTGCGCGGCACCTACACCGATGCGCTGCCGACCTATGTGAACGCCAAGACCGGCCGCGTCCACACCTCCTACGCCATGGGCGCGACCTCGACAGGGCGTCTCGCCTCGACCGATCCCAACCTGCAGAACATCCCGGTGCGCACCGAGGAAGGCCGCCGCATCCGCCAGGCCTTCATCGCGCCCAAGGGCGCCAAGCTCATCAGCGCCGACTACAGCCAGATCGAGCTGCGCCTGCTCGCCCACATCGCCGACATCCCGCAGCTCAAGAAAGCCTTCGCCGACGAGCTCGACATCCACGCCATGACCGCGTCAGAGATGTTCGGGGTGCCGATCAAGGGCATGCCCGCGGAGACGCGGCGCCGCGCCAAGGCGATCAATTTCGGCATCATCTACGGCATCTCGGCCTTCGGCCTCGCCAACCAGCTTTCCATCGGCCGCGGCGAAGCCGACGACTACATCAAGAAATATTTCCAGCGCTTCCCCGGCATCCGCGACTACATGGAAGAGACCAAGGCGTCGGCGCGCGAGCACGGCTATGTCGAGACGCTGTTCGGCCGCCGCGTCCATATCCGCGAGATCAAATCGCCGATCCCGGCGCATCGCGGCGGGGCGGAGCGCGCCGCGATCAACGCCCCGATCCAGGGCACCGCCGCCGACATCATCCGCCGCGCCATGGTGCGCATGCCGGACGCGCTGAAGGCCAAGAAGCTGAAGGCCAAGATGCTGCTGCAGGTCCACGACGAATTGATCTTCGAAGCCGCCGATTCGGAAGTCGAGAAGACGCAGGCGGTGGCGAAAGCGATCATGGAAAAGGCAGCGCTGCCGGCGGTGCAGCTCTCGGTGCCGCTCACCGTCGACGCCCGCGCCGCCCAGAACTGGGACGCGGCGCATTA
>CAYXMO010000328.1:0-4027 GCA_964465935.1 uncultured Rhizobium sp. | reverse complement strand
AAAGCCTGGCGCGGCAAGGCGCAGGCGACGGTCGACAACGCGCAGATGCGCTATTTCGTCGTGCATATTCATCGCCTGATGGAGCCGGAATAGCGCGGCTATCGCGTCCGCCGCGAAGATGTTATGCAGCCGGCGCAAGTGTCGGCTGGAAGATCATGTCGAGTTCCGAAGGTGATCGCGTTCATCGAAACTGTCCGCTGTGCGGCGCGCCGCCGCCGGGTGGCGAGCCCTTGCGCTATTCGCATCCGGACTGGCCGCTGAAGCAGTGCCCGCAATGCAGCATGGTCTATCTCGAATACGCACCGGCCTATGTGCGGCTGGAGGAAGAGCTCGGCTTCACGCAGCAATACGACAAGCAGTGGGAGCGGCGGCTGAAGGAGCAGCCGATCCTGGCGCGGCTCGACAAATGGACGATGTGGCGGCTGGGCATGTTCGGCGATCCGACGCCGGCGAGCGGCATGCATGCCTGGGCCGAGCCCGGACCGGTGCTCGACGTCGGCTGCGGCACCGGCGACGAATTCGCCAAGCTGAAGCCGGGCTACATCCCCTTCGGCGTCGAGATCGAGAAGAGCGCGGCGGCCGAAGCGCGCGCCATCTTCGAACCGCGCGGCGGCCAGGTGCTGAACGCCGACGGCGTCAGCGGCTTGGCGCAGCTGCCGGAGAACTACTTCAACGGCGCGGCGCTGTGGGGCTATCTCGAACACGAAGCCAAGCCGAAGGAAGCCTTGCTGGGCGTGCGCCGGGTGATGAAGAAGGACGCCATCGTCGTGGTGAAGGTGCCGAACTATGCGTGCTGGAATCGCAGCGTCCTGGGCAACAAGTGGACCGGCTTCTGGCACCCCGACCACACCCAGTATTTCACGCCCAAGACCATGGCGCGGCTGGCCGAGGACTGCGGCTTCCGCGCCCATTTCCGGCTCTACGGGCGCATCCCTCTGAACGACTACATGTACGTGAATCTGCGTCCGATCTGAGCGGAATTGCGCCCCTCGCCCGCCGCGCCGCCCCCGTGCTAGAGCAAGGCCATGAGCATCACCGCCGAGGCGCGGCCGTCCGTTCCGCAACGAAAGCCGCGCGAAAATCCCGCGATCATCCAGCGCCTGTTCGCGTCCTATGTGCGCAAGCAATGGACGACGCTGGCGGTCGCGGTCGTCTGCATGGCGGTGACCGCGGGGATGACGGCGGCGCTGTCCTACCTGACCGATCCGGTGATCAAGCTGCTGTTCCTCGACAAGCGCGCCGACATGCTGGTGCTCGTGCCGGCGGCGATTTTCGTCGTGGTCGTGGTCCGCGCCTTGACGCAATATGTGCAGCAATCGCTGGTCGACACGGTCGGCGAGCGCGCCGTCGCCGACACCCAGCGCGACATGCTGGCGAGCCTGGTGCATCAGGACCTGGCGTCGCTCAACGCGGTGCATTCGGCGCAGCTTATCTCGAACTTCATCTACGATGCGACGCTGATGCGCGACGCCATCGTGCGCGGCATCGCCGGCATCGGGCTGGAGCTGTTGTCGCTGATCGCGCTGGCGGGCGTGATGATCTACGAAGATTGGCGGCTGGCGGCGATCGCGGTGTTCGTTCTGCCCGGCGCCGCCTGGGTGACGCAGGTGATCGGCGCCTCGCTGCGGCGCGCCGCGTCGCGCGGCATGGAGGAGACGGCGGAGCTTTCCACCGCGCTGTCGGAGATGCTGGACGGACGGCGGATCGTCAAATCCTATGGCCTCGAGGAGCACATCATCGCGCGCACCGATGCGCGGCTGAGCGCGCGGCTGAAATTCCTGCTGCGCGTGGTCAAGCGGCGCGCCGCGGCGGTGCCGTCGTCGGACCTGTTCGGCGGGCTGGTGATCGCGGCGACCATCGCCTATGCCGGCTACCAGGCGATGCATAACCAGATCGGCATCAACCATTTCGCCTCGTTCCTGACCGCGCTGCTGCTGGCGCTGCAGCCGGTGCGCAACCTGACGCAGCTGTGGGCGACGGCGTCGTCCGGCATCTCGGCGGCGGACCGGCTGTTCGGCGTCATCGACGCCAAGCCGGGGATCGTCGACGCGCCGGGCGCCGCGCCGCTGCCCGCAACGCAAGGCCGCAGCGGTCGCGCGATTGCGTTCGACGGCGTCAGCTTCGCCTATCACGACAATGCCGGGCCGGTGTTGAGCGCGATCTCGTTCGAGGCCGCCGCCGGGCAGAAGATCGCGCTGGTCGGGCCGTCCGGCGCCGGCAAGAGCACGGTGTTCAACCTGCTGCTGCGCTTCTACGACATCGACGGCGGCGCGATCCGCATCGACGGGCGCGACATCCGTACGCTCACGCTGGACTCGCTGCGCGGCAACATCGCGCTGGTGACGCAGGAGGCGATCCTGTTCGACGAGAGCATCGCCGATAACATCGCGCTGGGACGCGCCGGCGCCAGCCGGGCCGAGATCGAAGCGGCGGCGAAAAACGCAGCCGCCGACGACTTCATCCGCCAGCTGCCGCAAGGCTACGACACACGGGTCGGCGAAGGCGGGCTCAAGCTTTCCGGCGGCCAGCGCCAGCGCATCGCCATCGCCCGCGCCATGCTGCGCGACGCGCCGATCCTGCTGCTCGACGAGGCGACCTCGGCGCTCGACACCGAGAGCGAGCGGCAGGTGCAGGACGCGCTGGCGCGGCTGATGAAGGGGCGCACCACGATCGTGATCGCGCACCGGCTCTCGACCGTGCTCGACGCCGACCGCATCTATGTGCTGGACAAGGGCCGCGCCGCCGAGAGCGGCACGCATGGCGAGCTGATGGCGCGCGGCGGGCTCTATGCGCGCCTCTACCAGCACGACCTGACCGACGACGCGGGGCAGAGCTGACGATGGCGCGCTTACCGGCCGGGATCTGGGCCTATCGCGCCGCGAGCACGCTGCTGGCGCCGGCGATGCCGATGGTGCTGCGGCGGCGCGGGCGGCGCGGCAAGGAGCATCAGGACCGCTCGGGCGAGCGGCTGGGCCATGCCGGCGCGGCGCGGCCGGACGGCAAGCTGGTCTGGGTTCACGGCGCCAGCAACGGCGAGTGTCTCGCGGCGCTGCCGATCATCGAGCAGCTCACGGCCAAGGGCGTCGGCGTGCTGGTCACCAGCGGCACAGTGACGTCGGCGGAGCTGATGCAGGAGCGATTGCCGCCCGGCGCGGTGCATCAATTCGTGCCGGTCGACACGCCGGCGGCGACGCGGCGCTTCCTCAGGCACTGGAAACCCGATGCCGGCTTGTTCGTCGATTCCGATCTGTGGCCGAACCTGATCCTGGGGGCGCACGCGCAGGGCGCCAAGCTGGCGCTGGTCAACGCGCGGATGTCGCAGCGTTCGTTCGAGAGCTGGCGCTGGGCGAAGAAGACGGCGGGCGCGATCCTGGCGGCGTTCGACATCTGCCTGGCGCAGGACGACGAGATCGCGGCGCGCTTCCGCGCCTTGGGATCGCCCGACGTGCGCGTCGTCGGCAGTCTGAAGGAAGACGCCCCGCCCCTGCCCTTCGATCCGGACAAGCTGGCGGAATTGAAAGCGGCAATCGGGTCGCGGCCGGTGCTGCTGGCGGCGCAGACCCATCCGGGCGAAGACGAGACGATATTGCCGGTGCATGACGCGCTGCGCGCGGCGCATCCGGACCTGCTCACCATCATCGTGCCGCGCCATCCGGCGCGCGGCCCGGAAATCGCGATGCTGTGCGACACGCGCAAAGTGTCGCGGCGCGGCGCCGGCGGCGCCATCGAGCCCGACACCGCGGTCTATGTCGCCGACACGCTGAACGAGCTGGGATTGTTCTACCGCCTAGCGCCGTTCACCTTCCTAGGCGGGACATTGATACCGCGCGGCGGGCACAATCCGCTGGAGCCGGCGCGGCTGCATTGCGGCGTGATGGCGGGGCCGCATATCTACAACTCGGCGACCGCGTTCGCGGCGATCTTCGGCGAGCAAGGCTTCGGACCGGTGCGCAGCAGCAGCGACATCGCGGCGCTGGCGGGCCGGCTGCTGCGCGACCCCGCCGCCGCCAAGGCGCTGGGCGATGCC
>CAYXMO010000327.1:0-4038 GCA_964465935.1 uncultured Rhizobium sp. | reverse complement strand
TCGATCTTCATCCAGTCGGACTTGGCGCGCCGGGCCTCGCCGCGCGCCTTGACGCGGCCGGCGGCATGGATGGCGCCGCCGAGCAGCAGGATGTGCTCGGTCAGCGTGGTCTTGCCGGCGTCGGGATGCGAGATGATCGCAAAGGTCCGGCGCCGTGCGGCCTCAGTGGCGGGCGTGTCGCTCATGGTGGGCGGGGTGTAGCGGGAGCGGCGGGAAAAGTCATCCCCTGCCAAGCGACTGCACCCGGACGCGGGCTTCATCGATTACCGTGAACTGGCGGGCGAGAGCATCGCCTTGCGAAGCGATGACCTCCGCCAGCCTGCGCGATTTGGGCTGCCACAGCTGCAGCGTGAAGCGAAGCAGTACGATCCCAAACGTTTCGCGTTGGTCCTTAAAGGTTATCTCGCCGAAATCCTTGTCCTCGGTGAGCACGATGCGGTGCTCACGGCGGGCTTGATCCACAATTCTGTAGTCCTCCGTCTGCGGCGCGAACTCTGCAACGGAGACAACGTCGTGGCCAGCATCTCGCAAGGCCCGCACAATATCTTTATGGATGTTTTCGTCCGCAAACCATCGCACCGCCGGCTACTCGGCGGCGGTACCGGTCATGTATTGATCCGCGAAGGCCTTGGCCGCTTCGACGTCAGCCAAGGTCAACCGCGGATGTGCGTCCAAAACATCGTCGACCGACATTCCGCCGGACAATTCGCGCATGATGTGCTCGACGGTCAACCGTGTGCCTTTGACGACAGGTTTGCCCATCATCACTTCAGGATTAACCTCGATGCGGCCGTGCTTCATGGTGACGTTCGTCGTAGCCTCTAGCCGCATAGTAGCACTGTTGCTAAAAACGCGACACTCCGGTTAACGAAGGACCTGTCGCCTGTCACAAGAAAGCCGGGCTTTCTGCCGGAATTCACATCTTCTTCTGGACCGTGGGAACCTTGGTAATGCGCTTTCGGGATTTTCTCATGCCGGCGTGTCTGGTGGCGACGCTGTCGAGCCCCGCCTTCGCCGCGCCCGCCGATTGCTCCGTCGGCGCCATTGCGGGCACGCCGGTCGCCGGCACCGTCAACGGCAAGCCGTTTGTCCCCAAAGAGATCACCGTCGCCGTCACCCGCAACGGCATGGCGATGAACGACGCCAAGTTCGACAAATACGAGCTGGCGCTGATGACCGACGGCATCTTCAACGAACTGACCGTCACCATGCTGGTGCCGCTGGGCAAGAAGCCGGACGGACGGGTGTTCCGCGAACTCGCCATCGACTCTATCGGCGGCCAGCCGTCGGCGGCGCCGGGCCTGCCGGAGATCCAGGGCTGGGACCTCGAACTGGAAGCCGCCGATGTCGCCACCAGCTTCACCCAGGACACCGCCGCGATCCGCGTCGAATGGGGAACGCTGACGGGCGGCAGCCTGAGCGGCAGGATTCACTTCTGCGCCGCGGGCCCCAAGGCCGAGATCGCCGGCAGCTTCACGGCGAAGCTGCAGTGATCCGGGAAACTGCCTAAGCAGCATTCCCGATTGTGCCGCGGCGGACGCGGGCGGAGCATCGCATCGCGGCTCGCCAACGGTGCGCATCATGGCACGGCATTTCGGCATTGCACGACGCCCGGCAACGCTGTGGCGCGACACCGAACGCGACTGGCAGGGCTGGTCGCGCGGCGAGCGCATCACGGCGCCGCTCATCCTCTGCGGCCTGATCGCGGCGACCGTCCCGGTGCTCTGGCTGATCGCGCAGTAGCGTCTCCCGCGCCGGATCGGTGTTAGGATCGCGGCGTCCGCAGGCGGGGAAATCCATGCGCAAGACGATGTTGATGGCGGGCGCGCTCGGCCTCGCCCTCGCGGCGGCACCTGTCGCGGCCAAGCCGGCGGCAAGCGTCTATCAGGCCTGTCTCGACAACTCCGGCGGCGTCGATCCGGTGATGAAGCGCTGCGGCGCCGGCGAGATCGCGCGGCAGGACAAGATGCTCGACGCGGCCTATCGCAAGCTGCGCCGCGCCCTGACGCCTAAGCTGAAGGCGAGTCTTGACAAAGGCGAACGCGCCTTCCTCGCCTATCGCGCGGCGCAATGCGGCTTCGCCTATGACCAGGGATCGCCCGGCACGATTGCGGGCCTGCTCTATCAGAGCTGCGTCATCGACCTGACGGCGGGCCGGATCAAGACGCTGCGCGAAGCGCAGGACAATGTCGGACGCTGGAACAATTGAGCGCCGCGTCTACTGCCCGCCGGCCGCCGGCATCGGGCCGCCGTCCATCAGACTGCGCGCGGTCGCCAGCGACCAGCCGCCGCCGTTCCAGCGATAGATGTCCATGCCCAGGCGCAGGCTGGGGTCGCTCAGATAGACGTTCAGCGCGCGCGGGCCGAACATCGCTATCGTGTCGGCGTCGTCACCCTTGACGATGAGCAGCATGTCGCGCTGCGGCACGGCGATCAGCAGATGTCCGCCTGACAGCAGCGGCGCCCAGTCGGCGGCGAACAGAGCGCGGCTCGCGGCATAGGGACCGGCGATCTGCACGATGCCGCCGGCGCCGGGCGGCGGCGGCGCCAGCGGCCCCAGCGCGGCGCGCGTGCTTTTTTCGCAAAGATCGAGCGCAGCGTCGATGTCGAGCCCCATGTCGCGGCGGTCGGCATTGGTCATCGGCACCATGTCGCCGCCCGGCACCGGCTTGAAGCAGAGCTCCTCCAGATTGGCGAAGGCCTTGCGGGTGAACGGCGCCATGGCGTCGGGCGACGGCGTCGCGGCGCAGGATTGGCCATGGCAGTCGGCGATCATGTGCAGCGAGACGCGCAGCCCCGCGGCATCGGGCAGCGCCAGCCAGTCGGCGGTGCGCTTCAAGGCTTGCGCCAGCGCCGCATCGCAGCGGAATTCGGCTTCGCGGCAGAGCTGGTAATAGGCGCTCTCGTCGAACGGGATGGCGGCGCGGCCGCCGGGGCGCGTGACTTGGAGCGTCAGGCCGTCGGCGGCGATGGTAGCGCCGGGCAGCATCCGGCCCAGGCCGGCGGCGAGATAGGACATGAACGCGCCCCTGTCGGACGGCACGGTGGGCGGCGGCGGCGGCTCGGCGGCGGCGGCGGGAAAGCGGCCGACGATGCCCTGGATGAAGTCGTGCGTCTTCTGCGGGCATTGCGCCGGCGCCGCGACGCAGTCGTCATGCAGCGGCTTGAAGCCATAGACCAGGTTGACGCCGGTCTCGCCGCCGATGGCGATGGCGAAGGGCCCGGTCACGCGCACCGGCATCGGCGAATAGAGCTGGATCTTCTGCTGGATGTAGGCGGTGAAGCCGGCATCGTCGAGCGGGATGTCGGCGGCGAAGGCGGGGGCAAGGAGAATCAGCCCGCATAGCAGGAACCAGGCGCCGCGCCGCATGCCACTCTCCGGTTATCCCGGCGAGTCTATCACACGATCGGCTCGTCGACGAAGGCGCGGCCGTCGCGGTCCTCGATCTCGACGATCCAGAGGTCGGGGTCGAACTTGATCTGGCGTTCGAACCAGGCGCGGGACTTGTCGTCGTCGGTGACCTCGCCCAGCGGCCGCGCCCACACCAACTCGCCGGCGCCGTTGCGCGCCTGGTTGAGCACGATGCTGCTGCCGTCGAGGCGCGAGACCTTCAGCACGATGGCGCCGGCTTCTTCGGAGCCCTTGCGCACGACATAGGCCTGCGCGCCCTCGACCTCCGCGCGGCGGATCAGGGCGCGGACGAATATCCCGGCTTTGAGGCGTGGCGTCATGGCGCCAGCATAGCGCACTTTCAGGCGCTCACAGCGGTCCCCAGACCACCGAGACCAGCAGGCCGCACGGCACCCCGTTGGCGTCGCCCAGCGGGGCGCAGAAGCTCTCGGCCTTCATATGTTCGAGATTGAGCGCGCGGTATTGCGCGACGAAGCGCAGCGGCGCGCCATGCGCAAGCGCGGCTTCGCAGGAGGCGTTCCACGGCGGCAGGAAGCCCTGCGGGATCACTTCGTCGAGATGCTTGCCGGTGAAGTCGCCGCTGTAGCGCGCCAACCCGCTGCCGTAGAAGCCGTAGCGGTAGCGCG
>CAYXMO010000326.1:0-4040 GCA_964465935.1 uncultured Rhizobium sp. | reverse complement strand
GCGCGACGAACGGGATCTGCCAGGCATGCGCCGCCGGATCGACCAGGAAGGGATAAAAAATCCAGTGCATCCCGACCAGGAACTGACCGAAGCCGAAGCCCCAGCCGATGGCGGCGGCATGGCGGACCGGCTTTGGCCGCGCGGCACTGCCGTCGAGCAGCAGGACGAGCGCGGCGAGGCCAAGCAGCAGGAGCGGAAAAAGTTCGAAGGGCGCGAATCCGAGCGCGAAGATCGCGCCGGCCGCTATCGCTGCCGACACCGCGCGCCAGCCCGAAAGGCCGCGCAGAACGTCGCCGATGCGCAGCAGCGCCGCCGTCACGCCGTCGCCGCCGGATTGCCTTCGATCAGCGGCAGGCTGGGGGCGCGGACGCGCAGACGCTTGACGCGCCTAGGATCGGCTTCGAGCACTTCGAACTCGTAGCCGGAGGGATGGGTGACGATCTCGCCGCGCTGCGGCACGCGGCCGAGCAGCGACACGACCAGGCCGCCCAGCGTATCGACTTCCTGGTCGGCGTCCTCGGGCGCCAGCGCGATGCCGGTATGCTCGCGGAAGTCGTCGAGGTCGACGCGCGCATCGGCGAGATAGAGGCCGTCTTCGAGCTTGCGGACATGCTTCTCGTCTTCGTCGTGCTCGTCGGCGATGTCGCCGACGATCTCTTCGATGATGTCCTCGATCGAGACGAGTCCGTCGGTGCCGCCATATTCGTCGATCACCAGCGCCAGATGGGTATGCGCCGTCTGCATCTTCAGCAGCAGGTCGAGCAGCGGCATCGATGGCGGCACGAACAAAAGATCGCGCTTGAACTGCGACACCGAACCCGCCTTCCAGCGGAAGCTGCCGTCGGGCTGCGCGTCGGCGAAGCCGATCACGTCCTTGATGTGGACGAGGCCGATGGGATCGTCCAGCGTCTCGCGGTAGATCGGCAGGCGCGAATGCTGCACGTCGCGGAACAGCGCCACGAAGTCCGGCAGCTTCATGTCTTCCTCGACCGCCACGATGTCGGCGCGCGGGATCATGACGTCGCTGACCTTGAGCTCGCCGAATTTGAGCAGGTTGGACAGCATCTGGCGCTCGGGCGCCGACAAGTCCTTGGCGTGGCGGTCGCTTTCCTCGATCACTTCTTCGAGGCTTTCGCGGATTTGCGCCGTCGTCGTATCGCCGCGCATGAAGGCGCCGAGCCGCTTCAGCAGCGAGACCGGCTTGTCGTCGGGCGCGTTGCTGGCCTCGGCCATCACGCCGCCTCCGCATAGGGGTCGGCGATGCCCAGCTCGGCCAGGATGGAGGTCTCGAGCGGCTCCATCACCGAAGCGTCGCGGGCGCGGATATGGTCGAAGCCCAGCAGGTGGAGCACGCCGTGAATCGTCAGATGCGTCGCGTGATCGGCGAACGTCTTGCCGGCGGCCAGCGCTTCCTTGCGCGTCACGCCATAGGCCAGCGCGATGTCGCCGAGATAGCGTTCCTGGTTTTTGGGCGCCGGAAACGACAGCACATTGGTCGGCTCGTTCTTGCCGCGAAAGTCGAGATTGAGCGCCTTCAGCCGCGCGTCGGCGGCGAGCAGGATGGTCAGCCCGGCGCCACGCGGCGCGCGGCCGCGGCGCAGCGCCAAGTGCGCCGCCGCCGTCAGGCGCGCCGGCAGGCCGCGGACCTTGCGCCAGCGGGGATCGCCGAATTCGAGATGGATGGAGAAACTCACGGCCCGGACTTCTGCGCCTCGGCCTTATTATAGGCAGCCACGATGCGGCTGACGAGAGCGTGCCGCACCACGTCTTTCTCGGTGAAATGCGCGACCGCGGCGCCCTCGATGCCGTGCAGGATGCGCAAGGCTTCGCTGAGGCCCTCGGCGCGCCCGCTGGGCAGGTCGCTCTGCGTCGGATCGCCGGTCACCACCATGCGCGAATCCTCGCCGAGCCGGGTCAGGAACATCTTCATCTGCGCCGGGGTGACGTTCTGCGCTTCGTCCAGGATCACGAAGGCGCGGGTCAAGGTGCGGCCGCGCATGAAGGCGAGCGGCGCGACCTCGATCGTGCCCAGCTCCATCAGCTTCTCGGTGCGGTCGCCGAGCACGTCGAACAGCGCGTCGTAGAGCGGGCGCAGATAAGGATCGATCTTCTCTTTCAAATCGCCCGGCAGAAAGCCGAGACGCTCGCCGGCTTCGAGCGCCGGGCGCGAGAGGATCAGCCGGTCCACCTGACGTTCGTGCAGCAGATGCGCCCCGAACGCGGCGGCGAGATAGGTCTTGCCCGTGCCGGCTGGGCCGATGCCGAACACCAAAGGATGGGTGCGCATCAGGTCGAGATAAGCGGCCTGGGCCGGCGAGCGGGCACGTGTGACCTTGGCCGAAGCGGTGCGGATCGCCGGCGAGCCGAAGGCGCTGCCTACGGCGGCGGCGGATTTGTCGTTGGCGAAGCGGATTTCGGCATCGACATCGGCGGCGCTGCAGCTGTCGCCGGCTTCGAGCCGCGCATAGAGCGCGCGCAGCACCGAGGCGCCGCGCTCGCGCATGTCGGCCGGGCCTTCGATGGCGACAAGGTTGCCGCGCGTGCCGATGCGCACGCCCAGCTTCTGCTCCAGGCGCACGAAATTGCGGTCATGGCCGCCGGCGAGCGCCGCAAGCAGGCCGTTGTCCGAGAATTCGAGCGTCACCTGCTCTTTGCTCGCGCGCTTTTGCCTGGGCGAGCTCACTGCGCCAGCGCTTTCTCGCGCATCAATGAGCCCTTGAGGCTGTTGGGATAAACTGCGTCGATGCGCACACGGCGTAGGTCACCGATGAGGTGGCCCGCGTCTTCGACATGCACCGATTGCAGATGGGGGCTGCGTCCGACGGCTTGGCCCGGCTGGCGGCCCGGCTTTTCGAACAGCACGTCCATCATGCGCCCGTTGCAGGATCGCTTGAAGGCGTCCTGCTGTTCCAGCAGCAGCGCATTCAACGCCTGCAGGCGCGCATCTTTCACGCCGGCCGGAATCTGCTTGCGCGCCGCCGCCGCCGGGGTACCGGGGCGCGGACTGTATTTGAACGAGAAGGCGCCGGCATAGGTGACGTCGCGCACCAGCTGGAGCGTCGCCTCGAAATCCTTGTCGCTCTCGCCCGGGAAGCCGACGATGAAGTCGGACGACAGCGCGATATCGGGCCGTGCGGTGCGGATGCGCGTCGCAAGACGCCGATAGTCGTCCGCGGTGTGGCCACGGTTCATGGCGTCGAGGATCGCGTCCGAACCCGATTGCACCGGCAGGTGCAGATACGGCATCAGCGCTTCGATGTCGCCATGGGCCGCGATCAGATCGTCGCCCATGTCGCGGGGGTGACTGGTGGTGTAGCGCAGCCGCGCCAAGCCTTCGATGCGCGCCAGCCGGTCGAGCAGGCGCGCCAGCGGCCACATCTTGCCGTCCGGACCTTCACCGCAATAGGCATTGACGTTCTGGCCAAGCAGCGTGATCTCGCGCACCCCGCGCGCCACCAGGCGGCGTGCTTCGTCCTCGATCTGCGCCACGGGCCGCGAATATTCGGCGCCGCGCGTGTAGGGCACGACGCAGAACGTACAGAACTTGTCGCAGCCTTCCTGGACGGTGAGGAACGCCGTCACGCCGGACGGCGAGGTATCCTTCGGTAGGACATCGAATTTTTCCAGCGCCGGAAAATCGGTCTCCAGCGCATGGCCGCCGGCGCGCGCGATCTTCGCGATCATTTCGGGCAGGCGGTGATAGGATTGCGGCCCGACCACGATGTCGACCTGCGGCGCGCGCGCCACGATCTCGGCGCCTTCGGCCTGCGCCACGCAGCCCGCCACCGCGATGGTCAGAGGCCGGCTGTCCTTGATCTTCTTGAGGCGCCCGAGCTCGGAATAGACCTTCTCCGCCGCCTTCTCGCGGATATGGCAGGTGTTGAGGACGACCATGTCGGCATCTTCCGCCGCATCAGCCGGGCCGTAGCCGATCGGCGCCAGCAACTCCGCCATCCGGGCGGAATCGTAGACGTTCATCTGGCAGCCATAGGTCTTGATGAAGAGCTTCTTCATGGGGCGGGGGTTATACGGTCACGCCA
>CAYXMO010000325.1:0-4041 GCA_964465935.1 uncultured Rhizobium sp. | reverse complement strand
TCGCACGCCACCATCTCGGTCGCGACATAGGGCGCGCCCAGCCGCGAGGCGGCGCGGCGGAACGGCAGGTCCGACACGCCGGTCATCGGCGCGGTCAGGACGCGGCCCGCAATCTTGACGCCGCCAATGGAAAATCCGCCGCTCATGGTCCTGTCGGTTTCGAAGCGGGCGGGACCATATCAGAAAACCCCCGCCGTCGAGCGGGCTGGTGCGCGCCCGGCGATGTTGGCAAGCTCGGCGCGATGTGGAAGCCGGTCCTGATCTATGCGGTCCTGCTCGCGGCCGGCGCCTTCGCGCTGCAATGGCTGCAGTACAATTACGTCATGCGGGTCTTCGCGCCCGAAATCTATATCGGGCTGATCGCCGCCGCGTTCATGGGTCTGGGCCTGTGGGCCGGCTACCGCCTGACGCCCCGGCGTCCCGCTGCCGCGTTCGAACGCAACGACGCCGCCCTCAAGGCGCTGGGTGTCACCGACCGCGAATATGCCGTCCTGGAGCTCTTGGCCGCCGGGCGCTCGAACAAGGAGATCGCCCGCGACCTCGGGGTCTCGCCCAACACGGTCAAGAGCCACATCCTGCACCTGTTCGAAAAGCTGGAGGTCCAGCGCCGGACCCAGGCGATCGGCAAGGCGCGCGAGCTCCATCTCGTCCCCTGAAAAAGTGCGATTTGCGCCATTTCACCCTTTCGGGCGATTTCGGAACCGGCAAAGCGCGTGTCTAATTGCGGTTGCGGGACCACCCGGAGGCAAAGATGAGCGATGTCACGCGCCGGACCGCGGCGGCGATGGTCGCGGCGGCGGCGGCGATCACCGCCACGCCGGGCGCAACAACAGGGAGAGACGGCATGGAACGGGTACAAGGAATCGGGGGCTTCTTTTTCAGGGCCAAGGACCCCAAGGCGCTGGCCGCCTGGTATGAGACCCATCTGGGCGTCACCGGCATCCCCAAGGACTACAATTCGCAGCCCTGGCGCCAGGAGGCGGGCGCGACGGCCTTCGCGCCCTTCGCGCAGGACACGACGTATTTCGGCGCCATGACGCAGATGTGGATGCTCAATTTCCGCGTCGCCGATCTCGACAAGATGGCAGCGCAGCTGACCGCCGCCGGCATCGCGGTCAAGATCGATCCGGAGACCTATCCCAACGGGCGCTTCGCCAGGCTCGCCGACCCGGAAGGCAATCCGATCGAGCTTTGGCAGCCCAAGGCCGGCTAAGGCGCAAATCGATTCCGATCACGTGAAGGGGGCCATCATGCTCAGGAACGCACTCGTCTTCGGGTCCATCTCCGGACTCATCGTCATCGTCACCATCATCACGGGCCTCGCCATCGGCGAGAGCCATTTCTCGTCGGAATGGTTCGGCTATCTCGTCATGATCGTGGCGCTGTCGATGATCTTCCTCGGGGTCAAGCGCTACCGCGACAACGAACTGGGCGGCGTCATCCGCTTCCTGCCGGCCTTGGGACTGGGCCTCGGCATCGCCGTCGTCGCCGGCGTCATCTATGTCGCGGTGTGGGAGATTTACCTGGCCGCGAGCGGCTATCACTTCATGGATCACTACGTCGCCAGCATCATCGCCGCCAAGAAGGCGCAAGGCGTCTCGGGCGCGGCGCTGGCCGACTTCACCGCCCAGATGAACGCCATGAAAGTGCAATACGCCAACCCGCTGTTCCGCCTGCCGATGACGTTCCTGGAGATCTTCCCGGTCGGGCTCATCATCGCGCTGATCTCGGCGGCGGTGCTGCGCTTCCCCAAGGTGCTGCCGGCGCGGGCCTGAGGCTTACTGGTTGGGCCGCGCCACCGAGATCAGCTGCATGTTGAACACCAGCGTCTGGTTGGGCGGGATGTCGGCGCCAGCGCCTTCGGCGCCATAGGCGAGGTCGGCGGGGATCACCAGCTGCCATTCGTCGCCAGTATGCATCAGCTTGAGGGCTTCGACCCAACCCGGGATCAGGCCGCCAGCCGGGAAGCTGGCGGTGGCGCCATGCTCGGTGCGGTCGAAGACATGGCCGTCGATGGTCCAGCCCTTGTAGGTCACGGTCACGATGTCGGACGGGCTCTGCACCTGGCGGCCATGACCGGCATTGATGACGCGGTACTGCAGCCCGCTCGCCGTCGTCGTCACGTCCTTGCGCGCGCCGTTGTCGGCGAGGAATTTCTGGTTGGAGTCGGGCGACAGGTCGTAATGCGGCGCCCCGGCATTCTCGCCGCAGCCGGTGAGCAGGGCGGCGGTGAACAGAATCGTGGCGAAGGCGGTCGGAATGCGCATGGCGTCTCGCTGCAAATCAATTCGCGCGGGACCATATCAGAAAAGCGCCGCGGCCAAGGCCCCCGGGACGCCGCCCCCCAATTTAGGGGGATGCTGCAAGCGATTTCGAAGCATTCCGACCGCCGCCGTGCTAATATCGCCGGGTTGGGGGGAAGATATGGCATCGGGTTTGACGCGGCGCGCTCTGGCGTCCGGCATGGTTGCGGCCGGCGCCGCGCTTCCGCTTTGGCCCGCCCGCCTAGGCGCCGCCGATCCGAAATTCATCCGTCATCCGCGCGGCGGCATCGTGCCGGCCGATCTTGCAGCCGATATCGCGGCGCAGCGCGACTCGGCGCGAATGGTGCTTTCATTCCTCAGCAAGATTGAAGGCGCGCTGCCGAAGCCGGTCTTCAGCAAGGACCAGCCCAGTGCCGACTATCGCGATCTGAAGATCGTCACCGAGGTGCAGAGTCAGGGCCAGTGCGGAAGCTGTTGGGCGTTTGCCGCAATCGCGGCGTTCGAGAGCGCCTATTGCCTCATCAACAAGGTCGAGCTCGACCTCTCCGAGCAAATGGCGCTGGATTGCGCGGCGTGGCGCAACAGCTGCACCGGCGGCTGGCCGGCGGATGTATTTCGTCTCTTCGCCTCGCGCGCCGCCGGCGCGGGCGCCGTGAACGACAAGGACTACACCCGCTACGACGTCGATTTTCCCTTGAAGGGCCGCTGCACGCCGAAATCCTCAATCCGCTATGTCGCCGACACGTGGGGCTATGTCGACGACCAGAATGTCCTCTCCAACGGCGCGCCGGTCGGGATGCCAAGCCGCGAGGCGATCAAGCAGGCGTTGTGCGACTACGGCCCGCTCGCCGTCGCCGTGAAGGCGGACGATTATTGGAATCGCTACTGCAAGACCGATGACAACGGGGTGCCGAACCCCGATTGGCCCATGTATCCCGACGAGGTCTTCATCGGCGTGCCGTCGCAAACCGATGGCTGGATCGACACCGACCATATCGTCATGATCATCGGCTGGGACGACCGCGCGAGCAGCCACGGCGCGTGGCTGATCAAGAATTCGTGGGGCAAGAAATGGGGCAATCAGGGCTTCATGAAGCTCGCCTACGACACCTGCAACATCGGCTTCGCCGCGATGTGGATCAAGGCACAGCCCGCGCACGTCAAATACGACGCCGACATCCTGCACCAGTTGGGCAACCTCAATCTTGGCGGCCCCGCCGATAAGAAGTGAGGGAAGCCGCGCCGCGCGGCTTCCCTCGTTCCCGTCAAAGAATGTCGCCGCCGGTCGCGCCCGCCGTGGTGCCGTGCTGCTTGAACGCCTTGATGACGTTGCGGCCCGTCGTCCATTTGTGGACCTCGTCCGGCCCGTCGACCAGGCGCTGCGAGCGGATATGGGTGTACCAGGCGGCGAGCGGCGTATCCATCGAATAGCCCAGCGCGCCGTGCAGCTGGATCGCGGTGTCGACCACCTTGTGCACCATGTTGGCGAGATAGACCTTGGCGATGCCGTTCTCGTTGCGCAGGTCCATGCCCTTCTCGGCCTTGTAGGCGATGTGCATCAGCATCAGCCGCGCGATGTAGAGCTGGCTGGCGCATTCGGCGAGCATGAACTGCACGCCCTGGCGCTCGGCCAAGGGCTTGCCGAAGGTCGAGCGCTTGGAGATATGCGCCACCGCGAGGTCGAGGGCGCGCTGCGCCATCGCGACGTTGTGCATGCCGTGACGCAGCCGGCCATAGGCGAGACGGTGCTGGCCCATGTTGAAGCCGTTGCCTTCGC
>CAYXMO010000324.1:0-4041 GCA_964465935.1 uncultured Rhizobium sp. | reverse complement strand
GCAGCGCCTCCTGCGTGTTCCAGCCGTCCAGGAAGTCGAGACGAAAGTCGCCGGAGATCGCCTTGAGGCGGCGCAGCGCGAAGACGATGTCGACGGCTTTCTTGTCGGCGAATGTCACCGCGGCGATCAAGGGCTCGATCTCCGCCGGCTGCGCCTGCGCCAATTCCGCAACGGTGTAGCGGGCGCGCAGGTGGCGGAAGGCGGCCTGCTTGACCGCGTCCTTGGTGCGGCTGCCCAGGATGGAGCGGATCATCTGGTCCGCCGGATCCAGATCCACGTCGTAGAACACAGGCTCGTAAATCCGCAGCAGGCGATTGCGGACGGCGATAAGGGCCTCGGCCTGCCCGATGTCGAAGGCGAGCTGCATAAAAAGAGGTTAGAACAAATAAGGAACAAAAGCAAGAAAAATGAGGAGCCGTAGAGAGATATCTTTCTCGCTCACCACGCTGCAAAGGCTAGTGGGTGGGCTTGGGAAAACCCCATGGGCTTGATCATTGTTTTGCAAAATTGAGCCGAGCCCCCCGGGGGGCAGCGGCTTCGGCAATATAATTGTTCCTCGAAAATCATGAGGGGGTCCCCCCTCTCAGTGGAAATCGCGCGACTTGGGCAGCACCCGGACGTTACGCGGGTGGCGGGGGCGGCGCGAGTCGGGGCGCTGATAGGCGAGGTCTTCGCGGCGGCCCTGGAACGGGCGGATGTCTTCTTCCACCAGCCGCGCCAGTTCGGCGCTGCGGTCGAAGATGCGTGCCGCGACGAGATGCACGACGCCTTCGGCCTTCTGCACCTTGCCTTCGACCAGCAGGAGACGCGCCCCCATGATCTCGCGGCGGAATTGCTTCACGAGCCTGGGCCACACCACGACATTGGTAATGCCGGTCTCGTCGCTGAGCGTGATGAAGACGACGCCGGCATCGCCCGGCATCTGGCGCACCAGCACGACGCCGGCGCAGCGCGCCGTGTCGCCGTCCTGCGATTGCTCGATCCTCTTGCAGGACTGCACGCCTTGCGCGTCGAAGGCGGCGCGCAGGAACTGCATCGGATAGCCTTTGAGCGACAGCCGCAGCGTCTGGTAGTCGGCCAGCACATGCTCGCTGAGCGGCATGACCGGCAAGGGCGCGGTGTGCTCGTCGGGCAGCTCCTTCATGCGCTGCGCCTCGAACAGCGGCAGGGTGTGGTGATCGGGCAGGCGGCGCACCGCCCAGATCGCCTCGCGCCGGTCCAGGCCCAGCGAGCGGAAGGCGTCGGCGTCGGCCAGGATCATCAGCGCCTTCTTGGGCAATTCGCTGCGGCGCACCAACTCGGCGAAGGTCGCATAGCCATAGCCGCGATTTGCCGCCATCGCCCAGGCCCAGCCCTCGTGAAAGCCGTCGATCTGGCGCAGGCCCAGGCGCAGCGCGAGCACGCCGCAGCCATTGCGCTCCAGCGTGTTGTCCCACGCGCTATGGGCGATGTCGGGCGCCAGCACCTCGACGCCGTGCTCGCGCGCGTCGCGCACGATCTCGGCCGGGGCGTAGAAGCCCATCGGCTGCGAATTCAGCAAGGCGCAGGCGAACACCGCCGGGTGATGGCACTTGATCCAGGACGAGACATAGACCAGATGCGCGAAGCTGGCGGCATGGCTCTCGGGAAAGCCATAGCTGCCGAAGCCTTCGATCTGCTTGAAGCAGCGCTCGGCGAATTCGCCGCTATAGCCGCGCCGCGTCATGCCGCCGATGAACTTGTCGCGATAGCGGTCGATGGTGCCGAGGTTGCGGAACGTCGCCATGGCGCGGCGCAGGCCGTTGGATTCGTCGGGCGTGAACTGCGCCGCGACGATTGCCAAGCGCATCGCCTGCTCCTGGAACAGCGGCACGCCCATGGTTTCCTTCAGCACGGTCTGCAATTCGTCGGGCGGGCCGTGATCGGGATGCGGCGCGGGAAATTCCACCTTCTCGATGCCGCTGCGCCGCCGCAGATAGGGATGCACCATGCCGCCCTGGATCGGGCCCGGCCGCACGATCGCGACCTCGACCACGAGGTCGTAGAATTTGCGGGGTTTGAGGCGCGGCAGCATGCTCATCTGCGCCCGGCTCTCGACCTGGAACACGCCGATGGCGTCGGCCTTGCACAGCATGTCGTAGACTTCGGGCTGCTCGCGCGGCACGGCGGCAAGGTCGAAGCGCCGCTTTTCGTGCATCTCGAACAGGTCGAAGGCCTTGCGGATGCAGGTCAGCATGCCGAGCGCCAGCACGTCGACCTTCATCAGGCGCATGGTGTCGAGATCGTCCTTGTCCCATTCGATGAAATAGCGGTCGTCCATCGCCGCCGGGCCGATCGGCACCATGGTGTCGAGCCGGTCCTCGGTCAGCACGAAGCCGCCGACATGCTGCGACAGGTGGCGGGGAAAGCCCATGATCTCGTTGGCGAAGCGCACGGCGCGGGCGATGGCGAGATTGTGGGGATCGAGCTGGCCCTGGCGCACCTGGCTTTCCTTGAGCGCCGAGCCCCAGCTGCCCCACACGCTGTTGGCCATCGCGGCGGTGATGTCCTCGGTCAGGCCGAACACCTTGCCGACCTCGCGGATGGCGCTGCGCGGGCGAAAATGGATGACGGTGGCGGTGATGGCGGCGCGATGATGGCCGTAGCGCCGGTAGACGTGCTGGATCACTTCCTCGCGCCGCTCGTGCTCGAAATCGACGTCGATGTCGGGCGGCTCGTTGCGTTCGGCGGAGATGAAGCGCTCGAACAGAAGATCGATCTCAGTCGGATCGACGGCGGTGACGCCGATGCAATAGCAGACCGCGGAGTTGGCGGCCGAGCCGCGACCCTGGCACAGGATGTTCTTCTCCCGCGCATAGGCGACGAGATCGCGCACGGTGAGGAAGTAATGCGCGTAATTCTGCTTGGCGATGACGGCGAGCTCCTTCTCCAGCGTATCGCGCACCTTGGGCGGAATGCCGTCCGGATAGCGTTGGGCGGCGCCTTCCCAGGTCAGGTCGCGCAAATGGCCGTCGGCGGTCTTTCCCGGCGGCACCGGCTCGTGCGGGTAGTTGTATTTGAGGTCGCTGAGCTGGAAGACGATGCGCGCCGCGAAGCGCACGGTCTCGGTGACCGCGTCGGGGCGGTCGCGGAACAGCCGCGCCATCTCCTGCGGCGGCTTCATGTGCCGCTCGGCATTGGCTTCGAGCAGCCTGCCGCCCTTGTCGATGGTAAGGTGCTCGCGGATGCAGGTGACGACGTCCTGCAATTCGCGGCGTTCGTGACAATGGTAGAGCGTGTCGTTGACGGCCAGCAGCGGCACGCGCACCGCGTGCGCGAGGGCCGCCAGGCGGTTCAAGCGGCGCTTGTCGTCGCCGCGATAGAGCATGGACGCGGCGAGCCAGACCCGATCCGGCGCCGCCGCGCTCAAGGCTTCGAGCGCCGCCTTCACCTTGGCGAGGGGCGCCCGCGGCATGACGACGAGCAAGAGGCCCTCTTGCCAGCGCAGCAGATCGTCGAAGTACAGCGTGCACTCGCCCTTGGTGGCGCGCGTCTCGCCGGGCGGGACACGCAGTTTTCCCTCCGACAACAGGCGGCAGAGATTGCCATAGGCCTTGCGGTCCGTCGGGTAGGCCAGGATCTCCGGCGTGTCGTCGGCGAAGACGAGGCGGGCGCCGACCAGGAGCCTGGGCTTCTTCTGCGTCATGCGGGGATCGCTCAGCGCCGCATAGGCGCGCACCACGCCGGCCAAGGTGTTGCGGTCGGCGATGCCGATGGCGGCGTAATCATAGGCATAGGCCTGCGTCACCAGTTCCTCGGGCCGCGAAGCGCCGCGCAGGAAGGAGAAGTTCGAGGTGACGGCGATCTCGGCGTAGGGCGGCTGGTTGGGGAGGATATCGAGCGGGGCATCGTCGTCCTTATCCTCCCCCGCTTTAGCGGGGGAGGTGGCGCGCAGCGCCGGAGGGGGTCTCTCCGCCGGCGCCGGCCCCCTCCGTCTCGCTTCGCTCGACACCTCCCCCGCTAAAGCGGGGGAGGATAATTCGTGCTCATTCCGCTCCGTCATGCAAATAGTCCGTGTACGCA
>CAYXMO010000323.1:0-4061 GCA_964465935.1 uncultured Rhizobium sp. | reverse complement strand
GCTTCGGCAGCAAGCCCGCGGACATCGCCGAGACGCTGAGCTTCCTGACCAAGGTGCCGTCGATCACCGGCACGACCATCGTCGTCGACGGCGGCCAGCACCTGCAGCCGCGCAGCCGCGACGTGATGTTCACCTACGGCATCGCGCCGGACGCGCCGGTGGGCAAGAACGGCGCGTAGCGCGACCGTCATCCTTCGAGGCTCGCTGCGCTCGCACCTCAGGATGACGAACTTACCCCTCCCGTCATGCTGAGGTGCTCCGCGAAGCGGAGCCTCGAAGCACGCACTGCGGTCGTGCGTTAGACCGCGAACCCCACGATCCGCTTGACCTCATGCACGATCGGATCGGCGATCGTCGCCGCTTTCTCGGCGCCGTCCTTGAGGATGCGGTCGATCTCCGCCGGTTCCGCCATCAGGCGCCGCATCTCCTTGGTAATCGGCTCCAGCTTGGCCACCGCCAGATCGGCCAGCGTGCCCTTGAAGGCCGAGAACTGCTGGCCGGCAAAGCGCTCGCGCACCTCTTTCAACGGCTCGTCCGCCAATGCGGCATAGATGTTGAGCAAGTTCTCGGCCTCGGGCCGGCCCTTGAACTCGTTCTCGTTGACCGGCAGGGGATGCGGATCGGTCTTAGCTTTTCGGATCTTCTGCGCGATGGTGTCGGCGTCGTCGGTCAGGTTGATGCGCGAATTGTCGGACTCGTCCGACTTCGACATCTTCTTGAGGCCGTCGCGCAGGCTCATCACCCGCGTCGCCGGCCCGGTGATCACCGGCTCGGGCAGCGGGAAATAGTCCGGCTGCTCATAGTCGCTGTTGAATTTCTGCGCGATGTCGCGCGCCAGTTCGAGATGCTGCTTCTGATCCTCGCCCACCGGCACATGCGTCGCCTTGTAGACGAGGATGTCAGCCGCCATCAGCACCGGATAGGTGTAGAGCCCGACCGACGAGCGCTCCTTGTGCTTGCCGGACTTCTCCTTGAACTGGGTCATGCGGTCGAGCCAGCCGAGCCGCGCCACGCAATTGAAAATCCAGGCGAGCTCGGCATGCGCCGGCACCCGGCTCTGGTTGAAGATCGGCGATTTCTTCGGATCGATGCCGCCGGCGATATAAGCGGCCGTGACTTCGCGCGTCGCGCGCGCGACGTCGGCGGGCTTCCTATAGCCGGCATCGTCGGTGATGGCGTGCATGTCGACGACGCAGAACAGGCAGTCCATCTCGTCCTGCATCCGCACCCAGTTCTTGAGCGCGCCCAGATAGTTGCCCAGGTGAAGCGTGTTGGTCGGCTGCATCCCGGAGAGGACGCGCTGCGGGTGTCTGGTGGTCATGGGATTGCCCGAAAGCGAAGTGGAAAGACGATGTGCCGTAAGCCTGCGCGGGTGGCGCGCTTCACCAGCCCCGCCAAAGCGGGGACAGGGCGAACAAGGCTGAACGGTGCCGGATCATCGCGGCGCTTCCCATCGAGGACTTGGGCAGGCGGTATAGCGCCTTGCCGCGCCGGTTGAAAGAGGCTTGTCAGGCTGCCGCGGGCCCCTGCAGCGCCTTCATCAGCCGCTCACGCACGGTCTTCAGCCGTTCTTCATGCCTGACTTTATGGCCGAAGCCGTCGCGGACGTAGAAAACGTCGACCGCGCGCTCGCCATAGGTCGAGATCATCGCCGAGGAGATCGAAAGACCCGATTGGAAGATCGCGTCGGTCACGTCGTAGAGCAGGCCCGGCCGGTCCAGCCCATCGACCTCCACCACCGTCGCGCTGGCCGAGGCGTCGTTGTCGAAATTGATCCGCGGCGCCACCTGGAAGGCGCTGCTGCGCTTCTTGGGCGGGCGTTTGGCGATTGCGTTGCGCGGATAGATTTCGCCGCGCAGCACCCGCTCGATCGACTGACGCAGGCGCTCGACCCGCTCGGTGTCGCCGAAGGTGCCGCCTTCGGCGTCCTGGATCGAGAACACGTCCAGCGCGAAACCGTCTGACGTGGTGAACGCCTTGGCGTCGACGATGGTGCCGCCCGAGGCAGACACCGCGCCGGCCAGCTGCGAGAACAGGCCGGGATGGTCGGGCGTGTAGAGCACGATCTCGGTCACGCTGCGGAAGGCGTCGCTTGCCGCCGCCAGGCTGAAGAGTTCGCCCTTGGCATCGGCGACCGTCATCAGCCGCGCATGGCGCTCATGGCTGTCGTCGTCGAAGGCCAGCCAATAGCTGTCGTAATGCCGGTTCAAGGCGCGCTCCTGCGCCTCGGCGGGCAGATCGCCGACGCGCTTGGCGAGCGCCAGCTTGGCGTGCTCGACGCGCGCCGAGCGCGCCGGAACCGCATCGCCGCCGGACATCACGCTTTCGGCCTCGTAGTAGAGCTCGCGCAGCAGCTGGCCCTTCCAGCCGTTCCACACGCCGGGGCCGACCGCGGCGATGTCCGCCACGGTGAGCACCAGCAGCAGGCGCAGCATCTCGGGCGTCTGCACCAGGCCGACGAAGTCCTTGACCGTCTTGGGATCGGAGATGTCGCGCTTCTGCGCCATGTCGCTCATCACGAGGTGGTTCTTCACCAGCCACATCACCGCGTGGGTGTCTTCCGGAGCCAAGCCCAGGCGCGGGCACAGGCTCTGCGCGATGGCCTCGCCGACGTCGGAATGATCGCCGGGCAAACCCTTGGCGATGTCGTGCAGCAGCATCGCGGCATAGAGCGCCTCGCGCGATTTGACGCGCTTGATGATCTCGGTCGCCAGCGGATGTTCGTTTCTGTGCTCGCCGCGGTCGATCGAGGCGACATAGCCGATGGCGCGGATCAGGTGCTCGTCCACCGTGTAATGGTGGTACATGTTGAACTGCATCAGGCCGACGACGCGGCCGAATTCCGGCACGAAGCGGCCGAACACGCCGGCCTCGTTCATCAGCCGCAGGGCGCGCTCGGGATCGTTGCGCGACGACAATATCTCGAGAAACAGCCGGTTGGCTTCCGGATCGCGCCGCACGTCGTCGTTGATCAGGTCCAGGCTGCGCGTCAGCCGGCGCAACGCGTCGGGATGGACATCGACCTTCTTGGCGTCCGCGACGTGGAAAATGCGGATCATGTTGACCGGATCGCTGCGGAACAGGGTCGGGCGCGCCGTCAGCCGGCCGTTCTCGACATAGAAGTCGTCATTGCTGGTGCGCGGGCGCAGGAACCCCGGCAGCATGGAAGCGAGCGTCGGCCGCCGCTTGCGGTTCTGGTCCTCCAGCGCGGCGCAGAAGATGCGCGTCAGGTCGCCGACGTCCTTGGCGACCAGGAAGTACGCCTTCATGAAAGCTTCCACCGCTCGGCGCGGATTGTCGCCCGTGAAACCCATCCGCGCCGCAAGCTCGGGCTGCACATCGAACGACAGCCGCTCCTCGGCGCGGCCGACGAGATAGTGCAGCCGTACCCGCACGTCCCACAGGAACGCTTCCGCCTTCTGGAAGGTCTTGAACTCGTCCCTGGTCATCACATTATGGGAGACGAGCTCCCCGGCATCGTCGGCGTGGTAGACGTATTTGCCGATCCAATAGAGCGTCTGCAGATCGCGCAGGCCGCCTTTGCCTTCCTTGATGTTGGGTTCGACGAGATAGCGGCTCTCGCCCTGGCGGGCATGGCGCTCGTTGCGCTCTGCCAGCTTGGCCTCGACGAAATCCTGCCCCGTTCCGGTCGCGACCTCGCTCCAGAACTTCTTGCGCAGTTCTTCATAGAGCTGCTCGTCGCCCCACAGATAGCGCGCCTCCAGGATCGCCGTCCGTATCGTGATGTCCTGCTTGCTGAGACGCACGCATTCGCCCAGCGAACGCGTCGCGTGGCCGACCTTGAGGCCGAGGTCCCACAGCATGTAGAGGATGAACTCGATGACGCTCTCACCCCAGGGCGTCTGTTTGAACGGGCGCACGAACAGAAGATCGATGTCGGACCCCGGCGCCAATTCGCCGCGGCCATAGCCGCCGGTCGCGACGACGGCGATGCGCTCCGACGATGTCGGGTTCTGCGCATAGTAGAAATGCTTGACCGCGAAATCGTAGATCACCTGGATCGTGGCATCCTGCAGCGCCGACAAGGCCCGCGCCGCAGC
>CAYXMO010000322.1:0-4064 GCA_964465935.1 uncultured Rhizobium sp. | reverse complement strand
CCCCGACCAAGGGGCGCGAGCTGACCTTCCTGCAGCAGCTGTTCAACGCCACGCCGGGCGTGCCGCTGGGCAATGGCGGCCAGAACCAGAACCCGGGCGGCGGCGGCGGACCGCCGGGCGGCGGCCGCGGCGGCGGACCGTAATTCACCCTCCCCTTGAGGCCGCCTTCGCCTCCGGCTTCGGCGCGCCTTGGTGCCTAACCGCGCCGAAGCGAAGCGAAGGCGGGTTGAGGGAGGGTCGACAAAATTCGAGCGAAGCGAGGAATTTTTCGGGGAGGGGTCATGGCGCGGTGCCGGACCCCTCCCCGAAATTTGCAAGTGCAAATTTCGGCCCTCCCTCAAGGGGAGGGCCGATTTCATTTCAGATCAACCCATATGCGCCAGCGTCGCCAGCAGCAGCAGCGCGACGATGTTGGTGATCTTGATCATCGGATTGACGGCAGGACCGGCGGTGTCCTTGTAGGGATCGCCGACCGTGTCGCCGGTCACCGCGGCCTTGTGGGCGTCCGAGCCCTTGCCGCCGAAATGGCCGTCCTCGATGTACTTCTTGGCGTTGTCCCAGGCGCCGCCGCCCGAGGTCATCGAGATGGCGACGAAGAGACCCGTCACGATCACGCCCATGAGCATGGCGCCCAGCGCGTTGAAGGCGTCGGTCTTGCCCGCGACCCAGTCGACCAGGAAGAACAGGACGATGGGCGAGAACACCGGCAGCATCGAAGGGATGATCATTTCCCGGATCGCCGCCTTGGTCAGCAGGTCGACGGCGCGCGCATAGTTCGGCTTCTGCTCGCGCGTCATGATGCCCGGCATCTCCTTGAACTGCTTGCGCACTTCCTCGACCACCGCGCCGGCGGCACGGCCGACCGCGGTCATCGCCATGCCGCCGAACAGATACGGCAGCAGGCCGCCGATGAAGAGGCCGACCACGACCCACGGATTGGCCAGGCTGAAGGTCGGCTGCTCGAGACCGGCGAAGAAGCCGGCGCCCTGGGCCGCGAAGTACTTCAGGTCCTGGGTGTAGGCCGCGAACAGCACCAGCGCGCCCAAGCCCGCCGAACCGATGGCATAGCCCTTGGTCACCGCCTTGGTGGTGTTGCCGACGGCGTCGAGCGCGTCGGTGGTCTTGCGCACGTCGCCTTCGAGGCCCGCCATCTCGGCAATGCCGCCGGCATTGTCGGTGACCGGGCCGAAAGCGTCGAGCGCCACGATCATGCCCGCGAGCGAGAGCATGGTCGACACCGCGATGGCGATGCCGAACAGGCCTGCGAGCAGGTAGGTCGCGACGATGCCGATGCAGATCACAAGCGCCGGCAGGGCGGTGGCTTCCATCGAGACCGCGAGGCCCTGGATCACATTGGTGCCGTGGCCGGTGACCGACGACGCCGCGATGACCTTGACCGGGCGGTAATTGGTGCCGGTGTAGTACTCGGTGATCACGATCAGGGCGCCGGTGACGGCCAGGCCCACCACGCCGCACCAGAACAGCGTCATGCCGGTGAAGGTGATGGCGTTGGCGTCGTCGCCGATGGTGATCGGCGTATCCATGCCGATCAGCCAATTGGTGAGCGGCCACAAGCCGATCAGCGACAGAACCACGGTGGCGATCACGCCCTTGTACATCGCGCCCATGATGTTGTTGGACGAGCCGAGGCGGACGAAGAAGGTGCCGACGATCGAGGTGACGATCGACAGGCCCGAGATCGCCAGCGGATAGAGCATCATCGAAGACTTGAGCTCGCCGCTGAAGTAGATCGAGGCCAGCACCATGGTGGCGACGGTGGTGACGGCGAAGGTCTCGAACAGGTCGGCGGCCATGCCGGCGCAGTCGCCGACATTGTCGCCCACATTGTCGGCGATGGTCGCCGGGTTGCGCGGGTCGTCTTCCGGGATACCGGCTTCGACCTTGCCGACCATGTCGCCGCCGACGTCGGCGCCCTTGGTGAAGATGCCGCCGCCGAGACGGGCGAAGATCGAGATCAGCGAGGCGCCGAAACCGAGGCCGACGAGGCTGTCGACGATGGTGCGGCTCTGCTCGGGAACCGCAAGGTCGAGGCCGAGGCCGGCGGTGAGGATGGCGTAGTAGCCGGCGACCGCGAGGACACCGAGGCCGACCACCAGCATGCCGGTGACGGCGCCGGAGCGGAACGCGACCGAGAGGCCGCGCGCCAGGCCCTGGCGCGACGCTTCGGAGGTGCGCACGTTGGCGCGGACCGAGACGTACATGCCGATGTAACCGGCAAGGCCCGACAGCGTGGCACCGATCAGGAAGCCGACCGCGACCTGCCAGCTGAGGCCGACAAGCGCGAGGACGAAGATGACGACGCCGACCATCGCGATGGTCATGTATTGGCGGTTCAGGTAGGCGCCGGCGCCTTCCTGGATGGCGTGGGCGATTTCCTGCATGCGCGCGTTGCCGGCGCTGAGGCTGAGCACGGAACGGATGGTCCAGGCGCCGTAGAGCAGCGCCAGAACGCCCGCGCCGAGGACGAGCAGTAAGACGTTATCCATGGAAGATCCCTCTGATCGCGTTGGGTTCTCGGACGGTGCGAGTGAACCGCCCATCCCCATGGCCGGCGGAACCGCTTCAAGGGCGGCGGAGGTATGCCAAAAGCCGCTTTTGGGTGCAACAAGTCCGTATTGTCGCAGCGCCCGGCGGGGCGGACGGGCTAGTGGCTGTCGGTTGCCGGGGCGGGCGCGGGAACGTCGTCCGGGGCGTGGGCGGCGACGGCTTCGCCGGGGCGGATCGGCGAGATCTGCACGTCGGTCAGCTGGACATCGACGATCTTGGCGGCGCCGATGATTCGCCGGGTATCGGCCAGCAGGCGGACGATCAGGGCCGGCTTGTCGACGTTCCTGGGATCGGCGGCGAGGCCGATGGAGCGGGCGTTGACGTCGCGGACATAGGCGTCCTGGACGAAGGCGACGCGGTCGCGCACTTCCAGCGCGGCGCGCTGGGTGGCGGTCACGACCTTGAGGGAGATATAGGCGTAGCCATAGAGCCGGCCATCGACGGCGAGCGGCGCGATCAGGAACGGCATCTCGACATTGGTCCCCGGATCGCCGGGCTTGTCGTCGGCGAGCGCCGGCGCGGCCGCGAGCGTGGCGGCAAGGACAGCGAGGAGGGCGAGAGGGCGGCGCATGGGCCGATCCTCGCAAAGCGGAGTTAAGAGGTCGTTTACTTAAGGAAGTTCCCGCGCGCTAGAAGTGCTGCCAGCCCGTCTTTGCGACCCGCAGCGGCTTGCCGTCTGCGTCCAGCAGCGCCACGCCCCTGCCCGGCATCACGAAGCCGATCTGCGTCACGGGTGTGCGGGACGCTTTTGCCGCGGCCAGGACTTTGGCGCGCCTGGCGCGCGGAGCGGTGAAGGCGATCTCGTAGTCGTCGCCCGCCGTCGCCGCGCGCACAATGTCGCCGCCGGCTTTCTTCAACGCAGCCGACAACGGCACGCGGGCGGCCTCGACCGCGACGTGCACGTTCGAGACATCGGCGAGATGCCCTAAGTCGGCGAGCAATCCGTCCGACACATCCAACGCCGCGCTGGCGATGCCGCGCAGGGCACGTCCCAGCGCGAGGCGCGGCTGCGGCACGCGGTAGCGGTCGATCAGGAACGGCGCCCGCTTCTTCGCTTTCAGCGCCGCCAGCCCGCCGCCGCTGTCGCCGATGGTGCCGGAGACGAACACCAGATCGCCGCGCCCCGCGCCGCGGCGCAGGATCGCCCTGCCCTGCGGCAGGCTGCCGATGGCAGTGACGGAGATCGTCAGCGGTCCCGGCGTGGAAGACAGGTCGCCGCCGAGCAGTGCGATGCCGAATTCCTTCTGGTCCGCCGCCAGCCCGCGCGCGAAGGCACGAAGCCATGACTGGCCGATGCGTTTGGGCAGGCACAGGGTGAGCAGACAGCCGAGCGGCTCGGCGCCCTTGGCCGCGAGATCGGAAAGATTCACCCGCAGCGCCTTGCGCGCGATGGTGGCGGGCGGGTCGCTCGGGAAGAAATCGACCCCGGCAATGATCGCGTCGGTGGTGAGGACGAGTTCGTGGCCGGCGCGCGGACGCAGCAGCGCGACGTCGTC
>CAYXMO010000321.1:0-4068 GCA_964465935.1 uncultured Rhizobium sp. | reverse complement strand
CCGTGGCGCGAATGGGAGCTGACCAGCCGCACCAAGCTGATCGAGTTCGCCGAGAAGCACCAGATCCCGATCGCCAGGGACAAGCGCGGCGAGGCGCCGTTCAGCGTCGACGCCAATTTGCTGCATTCCTCGTCGGAAGGAAAAGTGCTGGAGGACCCGGCGCTCGAAGCCGACAGCATCGTCTACCAGCGCACCATCTCGCCGGAAGATGCGCCGGACAAGGCGACAGTGATCGAGGTCGGGTTCGAGCGCGGCGACGCCGCCTCCATCGACGGCCAGATGCTCTCGCCGGCGACGCTTCTCGCCAAGCTCAACGACTACGGCAAGGCCAACGGCATCGGCCGTCTCGATCTGGTGGAGAACCGCTTCGTCGGCATGAAGTCGCGCGGCATCTACGAGACGCCGGGCGGCACCATCCTGCATGCCGCGCACCGCGCCATCGAGTCGATCACGCTGGACCGCGGCGCCGCGCATCTGAAGGACGAGCTGATGCCGCGCTATGCCGAGATGATCTACTACGGCTTCTGGTTCTCGCCCGAACGCGAGATGCTGCAAGCGCTGATCGACAAGAGCCAGGAATTCGTCGCCGGCACGGTGCGGCTCAAGCTCTACAAAGGCAACGTGTCGGTGATCGGCCGCAGCTCGCCTTACTCGCTGTACAGCCAGGACCTCGTCACCTTCGAGGACGACCAGGGCGCCTACGACCAGAAGGACGCGCAGGGCTTCATCAAGCTCAACGCCCTGCGCCTGCGAACCCTGGCGATGCGCAAGCGCAAGGCGGAGAAGAAATAGCGGTTGCGGTCAGTAACACATATGGTACCATGTGATGATCGAAGTCCGCTACTACCTTGATCGGTCGGAAAATGCCCGTATCGGCAGTGGATTGAGGGCTTGGAGCTTGCTGCGTCGATACGTATCGAACGGAGCATTGCTAGGCTTGCAGAGGGCAATCTCTCGAATGCCAAATCCGTGGGAGAAGGCGTCCATGAACTTAAGATCGACTTCGGGCCCGGATATCGAATCTACTTCGGTTGGCAAGGGCGCACGCTCGTCATCATCCTCGGCGGCGGAACGAAGAAACGGCAAGGCAAAGACATCGCCAACGCGAAAGAGCGCTGGGCGGACTTCAAAATTCGCGTTCGATAAGCAAGGCAAGCCGTTAACGATTTCCTATGATGAGGTGGTGGCCGATCGCGTGAAGCGCGATCCCAAATTCGCCACTGCCATGTTGCGCGAGAGTATCAATGCATTGCTTGCTGGCGAACTCGGTGTCGGCAAGCACATCCTGCGCAACTACGTCAACGGCACGCTGGGCTTCGACAGGCTTGCCAAAAGAACCGGGCTACCGATCAAGAGTTTGATGCGCATGCTCAGCCATTCGGGCAATCCGCGGATGAATAATTTCGTCATGATCATCCGGGCTTTGAAAGAGCATGCCGGCATCGAATTTCACTTCGTGGTAGAGTGAATTGATGGCGGCCATCACAGTCGAGGAGCTCGACGCCGATCCCAAGACGGCGCGCGCCGCGATTCCCGATCTTGCCGCGGTGCTGGCCGATTGCGTCGCCGGCGGCGCCTCGGTCAGCTTCATGGAGGATTTCGGCCGCGCCGAGGCGGCGGTGTATTTCAAGGCCGTGTTCGAGAGCGTCGCCAAGGGCGACACCATCCTGCTGGCGGCGCGCGACGGCCGCCGCATCGTCGGCACCGTGCAGCTCGGCCTCGATACGCCGCCCAACCAGCCGCACCGCGCCGACGTCAAGAAGCTGCTCACCCACCGCGCCGCGCGTGGGCGCGGCGTCGGCGAGGCGCTGATGCGCGCGGCCGAAGACATCGCGCGCCGCGAGGGCCGCACGCTGCTGACGCTCGACACCGTCACCGGCGATGCCGGCTGGCGGCTGTACAGGCGGCTCGGCTGGCAAGAGGTCGGCGTCATCCCCGACTATGCGCTCTATCCCAACGGCCATTACTGCGACACCACGGTCTTCTACAAAAAGGTCCCCGCCCATGCATGAAGAGCGCAACGCCGACCAGAAGAAATTCTGGGACGGGCCAACGGGCCAGAAATGGGCCCAGTTCCAAGCCGACATGGACCGCAACCTGACCGACGCCACCGCCGGCCTCATGCCGTTCGCGCGGGCCAAGCCCGGCGAGCGCGTCCTCGACATCGGCTGCGGCGCCGGACAGACGACGTTCCTGCTCGCCGGCGCCGTCGGTGCCGGCGGGCGCGTCATGGGCGTCGATATTTCCGGCCCACTGCTCGGCGTCGCGCGCGGCCGGACCGGCGCGGCGAAGAACATCGGCTTCGTCCAGGCCGACGCCGCCTTCCATCCCTTCCAGCCGGAATACGACCTGGTCTTTTCCCGCTTCGGCGTGATGTTCTTCGACGCGCCAGCCGAGGCCTTCGCCAATATCCGCAAGGCGCTGAGGCCCGGCGGCCGCCTCGCTTTCGTGTGCTGGCGCCAGGTGCCGGAGAACCAGTGGGTGACGCTTCCCGCCGCCGCCGCGCGCGACCACCTGCCGCCGCAGCCGCCGCCCGACCCGCTGGCGCCCGGGCCCTTCGCCTTTGCCGACCCCAAGCGCGTCGAAGCCATCCTGACCGAAGCCGGCTTCAAGACTGTGCGCATCGAGAAGCTCGACGGCCGCATGGACTTAGGCAAAGACGCCGACCACGCCGCCTTCCAGATGACCAATCTGGGGCCGCTGAGCCGCGCCCTGGGCGACGCCGAGGTCGGTGACGCCACCCGCGAACGCGTCCGCTCCGCGGTCAAGGCCGCGCTGGAGAATATCCGGACGCCGGACGGCATCCGCCCCGCCATCGCCTGCTGGCTGGTGGGAGCGGACGCTTAGACGCCTGGGATCGCGCGGCGCGGCGTGTCGACCACGGTCGCCTTGCCGTCGCTGAGCGCGATCACCGAATGGACGACGTTCGGCAGCACCACGCCGACGAAGCCCGGGCCCGCGACCACGGTCTCGCTGCCGATGGTGATCTGGAGCCGGCCTTCGAGGACGTGCCAGACCTCCTCTTGTTCGTGGGAATGGGCGTGGATGTCGGCGCCCTGGGCGAACTCATAGTGTCCGAACGTCATCGCGCCCGAATCGAAGAACCGCCCCAGCCACCCCGGCCGGCGCTCGACGATCTTCAGCTTGGACGTATCGATGAAGGTCATGGCTGGCGCCAGCCTATCACACGTCCAGCGTCGCGTTGAGGGCGTGGTCCTGGATGAATTCGCGGCGCGGCTCCACTACTTCGCCCATCAGCTTGGTGAACAGGTCGTCGGCCTCGTCGACATGCTCGACTTTTACGCGCAGCAGCGTGCGGGCGTTTTCGTCGAGCGTCGTCTCCCACAGCTGCTCCGGGTTCATCTCGCCCAGACCCTTGTAGCGCTGCAGCGCAATGCCCTTCTTGCCCCAGTCCACGATCGTGTTCAGCAACTCGCTGGGCGCGTGCACCGCGACGGTCTCGTCCTTGCGCTTCAGCGCGCCGGCCTTGAGATAGGCCTGCTGCAAATCGGCCGCCATGCGGTCGAGCTTGCGCGCATCGGCGCTGTCGATCAGATGGCCGTCGATGGCGACGGCTTCGCGCACGCCGCGCACCTCGCGCCAGAATTTGAGGCCGCCATCGCCGGTCGGCTCGCCGTGCCAGCCGCGCTCGAACTCCTCCGACAGATGGTCCAGCCGCGTCGCGATATAGGCCGCCGCCGCCGCCGCCTTGGCGCCGTCGGCAAGGATTTCGGGATTGAGCGCGCCGGCGATCGCCGCCTGCTCCAGCACGAAGCGGGGATAGTGCTGCGGAAAGCCGGCCAGCGCCGCCACGGCGCCGCGCGCCTTGCCCACAAGCGCGTCGAAATCGGTGCCCGCCAGCATTTCGCCGCTGTGCAGCGTCATCGTCGCGCCGTCCGAGCCTTCCGACACGATGTAGTCGTCGAACTCCGCCTGGTTCTTGAGATAGCGCTCCGACTTGCCGCGCGTTGCTTTGTAGAGCGGCGGCTGCGCGATATAGACGTGGCCGCGGTCGATCAGCTCGGGCATCTGGCGGTAGAGGAAGGTCAGCAGCAGGGTGCGGATATG
>CAYXMO010000320.1:0-4080 GCA_964465935.1 uncultured Rhizobium sp. | reverse complement strand
ATGTCGCCTTCGCGCAGCGAGATGTAAGAGATGACCGTCGAGGGCTCGATACGCTGGGTGCCGAGCACGACGATGTGCTGGATTTGGCGAATCTCCTGTGCGGGCGCGGCGGCGGCAGGGGGCGGAGCCGGCGGCGGCGCAGGACGGCGCTCCGGGTCGGCGGAGCCGGACAGCGACAGCGACAGAAGCAGCACCAAAGCCGGAGCCACGCGCGCTAACCGTGCGGACAGGGTGATGTGGCTCATCCAGTCGTCTCTGGTAACTCTTTTTGGGGCTTCCGCCCGTTCGGCAGCCCGCCGAGGTTTCAGAAAAGATTCAAGCGGACGAGGTCATTCCAGGTCGCCAGGAGAAATATCCCTAATACGACCGCCAGCCCGAGCCTAAATCCGACGTCCTGGGCCCGCTCACCGAGCGGCCGCCCCAAAACACCTTCGAATGCATAGTACAGAAGATGGCCCCCGTCGAGCAGCGGAATCGGAAAAAGGTTTACCAAGCCGATGCTTACGGAAAGGAGAGCCGCCAGCCGGACAAGGTACAGAAAGCCGATGGAAGCGGCCTGGCCGGCCACCTTGCTGATCCCGATGATGCCGGAGACCTGGTGCACCCCCTGGGGGCTGTGGAACAGGGCCCGGAAGGTGGTCGAAATGATGTTCCAGATCTGGTCCAGCGAGGCGCCGAGCGCGGCAATCGGCCCGAGCCGGGTGACGACGCCGGGCCCTTTGAAGGTAAATCCGAGCTGACCTTTCTTGTCGTCGTTGAGAAACGGCTTGGCCTGCAGCCGCACCAATTCGCCGCCGCGGTTAACGACGATGATCAGGGTGTGGAAGGCACTGGCGGTGACGATCTTCTGAACGTCCTCGACATGCTTGGTTTCATGGCCGTCGATGGTGACGAATCGGTCGCCCTCTTTGAGGCCGCCGGCCTCGGCCGGCGTGTTGGGCGAAACCGAGTCGATAATCGGCAGCGACGGCGGCGCGATGCCGATATCGCCGATGCGCTGGCGGTTCTTGAACGAGTCGGTGACGAGCTTCTCGCGCGGCGTGACGGCGACGGTCAGCTTTTCGCCGCCGCGCTCGAGCACGAGCGGCAGCGCCTGTCCGGCGCTGAGCGAGATGATCTGCTCGGCATCGAAATACGAATCGATCCTAGTGCCGTCGACGGCGAGGATACGGTCGCCGGGCCGGATGCCGGCGGCCTCGGCGGCGCTGTGGGCCTCGACGTCGCCGATCACCGGCGGGACGCTGACCTGGCCGACGAACATGAACATCGCCGTCATGATGACGATGGCGAGGATGAAATTGGCAACCGGCCCCGCCGCGACGATCAAGGCGCGCTGCCACAGCGGCTTGAAGGGGAAGGCGACGGCGCGATCTTCGGCGCTCATCCGCGCCACGCCTTCGCGGTCCGGCGTGCTGGCGCCGTCGGCGTCGCCGAGGAACTTCACGAAGCCGCCGAGCGGAATCCAGCCGATCTTCCACTGGGTGCCGTGCTTGTCCTTCCACTTTACGATGCCGCGGCCGAAGCCGATGGAGAAGGTCTCGACGCGCACGCCGAACAGGCGCGCGACCGAGAAATGGCCGAGCTCGTGGAAGAACACCACGACGGTGATCAGAAAGAGGAACGCCGGCGCGACGTACCACGACCAGGCCGGAAGGTTTTGCAGGTAGGTCAAGCGCGGCTCCGGTTCAGTTCACGACGCGGCGGCAGATGTCGCCGGCAAGGGCGCGGGCACGTCCGTCGGCGGCGAGGACCGCGTCCAGCGTGTCGGCGGTGGTGTTGGCTTCGGGCGACTGCGACAGCGTCGTCTCGACGACCCCCGCGATGTCGAGGAAGCCGATGCGTTTCTTCAGGAAGGCATCGACCGCGATCTCGTTGGCGGCGTTGAGGATGGTGGGCGCCAGCTTGCCGGTGCGCATCGCGGCGAGCGCGAGGCCGAGGCAGCGGAAGCGCGCATGGTCGGGCTTGCGGAAATCGAGGCGGCCGACGGCGGCGAGGTCGAGGCGGCGCGACGGCGAGGAGATGCGGCGCGGCCAGGCGAGCGCATGGGCGATCGGGGTGCGCATGTCGGGCGCCGAGAGATGGGCGAGCGTGGTGCCGTCCTCGTAAGACACGAGGCAATGGACGATGGATTGCGGGTGCACCAGCACGTCGAGCTTTTCCGGCGGCAAGGCGAAGAGGAAATGCGCCTCGATCAGCTCCAGGCCCTTGTTCATCAGCGTGGCGCTGTCGACCGAAATCTTGGCGCCCATCGACCAGTTGGGATGCGCCACGGCCTGTTCCACCGTCGCGACCGCCATCTCCTCCAGCGTCTTGTCGCGGAACGGGCCGCCCGAAGCGGTGAGGGTGACCTTCTCGACCTCGCGGGCGCCCTCGCCGTTCAGGACCTGGAACACCGCGTTGTGCTCGGAGTCGACGGGAATGACGGACGCGGTGGAGTTCGACAGGGCTTTGTGGAAGACGCCGCCGGCGGCGACGATGCATTCCTTGTTGGCGAGCGCGACGGTGGCGCTGCGCGCGACCGCGGCAAGCGCCGGTTCGAGCGCGGCGGCGCCCATGATCGCGACCATCACGGTGGAGGAGGGACGCGCCGCGGCCGCGATCACCGCGCCGCGGCCGGCGGCGGTTTCGATGCCGGTGCCGGAAAGACCGTCCTTCAATTGCCCGTAGAGTTTTTCGTCGCCGATCACGGCGATCTTCGGCTTGATGGCGCGGGCCTGGGCGATCAGCTCGTCCACCCTGCCCTGGGCGGTGATCGCTTCGACCGGCATGGCGTGTTCGCCATAGTGCTTGCGGGCATGGGCGACGACGTCGAGGGTCGAGACGCCGATCGAGCCGGTCGAGCCGAGCACGGTGACGGAGCGGGCGAGGACGGGTTCGAGCTCAGTGACCTCGAACGGGTTGCGGGTGGCGGCGAGTGCGTTCACGGATGGGCCCCCAACATCAGACTGAAGCCGGCGACGGCGACGGCGAGCGTCAGGACCGGCGCGACGGACAGCGTGGAATCCATGCGGTCCAGCATACCGCCATGACCGGGGATCAGCCCACCGCTATCCTTGCGCTGGAAAACGCGCTTGACCCAGGATTCGAAGAGATCGCCGGCATGGGCGACGACCGCGATGGCGGCGCCGATCAGCCCGGCCCAGGCGGCGTGACCGCCGAGCACCGCGATATAGACCGCCTCGACGATCGCGGCAGCCGCGACGCCGCCGAGCGTGCCGGCCCAGGTCTTGTTGGGCGACAGCGCCGGCCACAGGCGCGGGCCGCCGGCCAGATTGCCGACGATCAGCGCGCCGGTGTCGGTCGCCCAGATCGCGGCGAACATGCCGACGACGATCCAGGCACCCTCAGGCATGGCGCGCAGCAGCAGCAGGCACAGCATCGCGGCGCCGACATAGAGCGGGCCGAGGCCGTGCCACAGCGGCAGCCCGCCGCTCAGCGCGGCGGTGATCGCGGCGGCCACGGCGCCGGCGCCGAGGATGAGCCAGCCATAGGGTGCGTGCGGCCAGATCACCTGCGCCGCCAGGGCGGCGACGAGGGCGAAGGAGGCGATGAAGAAGGACGGCCCGAAGACGCGCTCGCCGACCATGCGATGCCATTCGCGCGCCGCGGCGACGCCGGCGATGGCGCCGAACAGCGCGATGTAGGGCGTACCGCCGAAAATCGCGGCAATGGCGAGCGCCGCCAGCGCGCCGCCGAACAGCGGGCGTGTGACCCAATCCCAATTGAACTTGATCGCCCGAAAACCCGGAGCGTGATCTCTTTTTCCCCCTCCGTCCTGCCCTTCGGGCGTCGGTACGCTGCCGCTACCGACACCTAACGGTGCTACGGACACCTCCCCCGCCAGCGGCTTCGCCGCGCGTGGGAGGCGGTCCGCGCCAGCGGATATGGGGGTGCTGTGACTCAAGCGACGGCGTCCGATACCGCGCCGAAGCGGCGCTCGCGCTGGGCGAAGTTTTCGAGACAGGCGACGAAGGCGTCGCGCCCGAAATCGGGCCACAGCGTGTCGACGAAGCTGAGCTCGGCATAGGCCGACTGCCAGAGCAGGAAGTTCGACAGCCGGTGCTCGCCGCTGGTGCGGAT
>CAYXMO010000319.1:0-4088 GCA_964465935.1 uncultured Rhizobium sp. | reverse complement strand
CCAGCGCCGGCACCTGGAAGCACAGCGACTTGCCCGAACCCGTCGGCATCACGGTTAAGAGGTGGCGCCCGGCGAGCAGCGCGTCCATCGCCGCTTCCTGTCCGGGGCGGAAATCGTCGAAGCCGAAGATGTCCTTCAGGACCCTGCGCTTGGGATCCCGAAGATCGGATTTGTGGAGATTCATCGCGCGGAACTTGCAGCAGGCTTCGCACCCGCGCAACCGCGCGGCTTGAGCGGACGCGGCGCCGGTGCAATCATGCTGCAATTGCGCTGCGAAATGCTGTGCATGCTTCTTTCGACCTCGATATCCGGCAGCTGACGGCGGAGCAGGCGTGGCGATTCTGACATTCCTCATCCGCCTGCGCTTGGTTGTTCTGGCGGTATTGGCGCTGGCGGCCACGACTGCGGCCTGGTTCGCTTTTCGGGCGGCGGTTCCGGTCGGCGTCCTGTTCCTGAGCGCCGCGTCGCTGGCGGCGGCGAGCGCCGTAGCCCTGATCCATCTGCGCCATGCCGGCATGGCGGCGGCGGCGGTGCTCGCGCCGCTTCCCGGGATGATCGCGGCCGGTCCGTTCGCGGCCGCTGCGGGGCTGGCGCCTTCCGGATTTCTCGCGGTGCATGGACTTGCCGCCGTGCTTGCTGCCGCCATGGCCGGCGACATCCAGCGCCGCATTCTCGACTCGGCCCAGCCCGAAGAAGCGTGCCGCGAAGCCCTGGCCGGCAATGTCGCCGCGGCTGCGGTCTCGTTGCTGGGGGGCGCGGCGCTTCTCGTCGGCTGGCTGTTTCGCGATGCCCGGGCGCTGGGACTGGGTACGGCGGCCGAACTGGCGGCAGCGATGGCATCGGTTTTCCTGGCCGTCCCGTTCGCGGCGGCGAGTCTGCCCTATGGGGAGACGTTCTTCGTGCGCGCCAATCGCGCCCGCGAGCGCCGCGAGACCGTGCTGCGCACGCTGACCCAGGTGGTCGAGCCGCGCTGGGGCATGGCCGTGAGCGGTGCCGTGCTGGTGCTGGCGACACTGGGCTGGTTCGGCGCGGCGCAGCTGCTGGCGCATAGTGCGCCTGCGGCGCAGCCGGCCTTGTGGGCGGCTTCGGCGCTGTTGATCTTCCTTCTCGCCTTCGCCGCCGGATGCGATTGGCGCGACGCGCTGGCGGCGACGCTGGCGTTGGGCGCGCTTGCGCTGCTGGGCCTGTATCTCTGGGGCCGGGCCGTCGGTCATCTGACGGCGGTGTCGTTGATCGAGATTGCCGTTGCAGCCACCACGGCGCTCTGCCTCATGCTGCTTGCGATCGTTCGCAGCCGCCGCTATCGCCGATCCGGCGACATTGCTGCCGTGGCGCGGCTTCGGGCGCTCGAAGACATGGGGCTGGCGCCCTGGTTCGGGGCGTCGATGGCCGCGGCGGCGGCGCTGCCCTGGGTCATCGTCCACGGATCGATCGCGATGCTGGCGCTGCTGTTCCCGCTCGCCGCCGCCGCGGCGCTCATCGCTATGCCGGCGCTGGCGACCGCCCTTGAAACGCTGTTGCCGCGGCGGCGCTCGCTGAACGATCTCTACGGCCGCGGCTGAACGTCGGCGGAGGCTTGCGGCTTGGGCTGGGTCTTGAAGGTGGCGATCAGCTTGGCGATGCCGTCGCCGATCTCGCGCCAGCGCGCCAGGTGTTCGCGCTTGAAGCGATAGGTGAGGGCGACCTTGTTGGCGATCGGCGTGTCGCGCAGGCAGCTGGGGCTCGAAACCTCGGCGGAGAAACGCACGCAGCGCAGGACGACGGTGCCGCTGGCGTCCTGTCCGACGAACAGGTCTTCGCGGCGATAGCCGGAATCCTCGCGGAAGGTGTACTGCGTCAGCCCGAACGGCCCCGGTGCGCCGCGCGGGTTGGTGACATAGGCGAGATAGATGCGGTTGAGGCGGTCGGCCTCGGACAGGTTCAGGCTTTCGTCGCGGATCAAGAGATAGACCACCGGCGAATCCGGCGCGTTGCCGGTGAAGTTCGAGGCTTCCCAGTTCGACCAGCCGCTCATGTCGGGCAGCACGGCGAACAGCGCCAGATCCTTGCGCGTGCCGCCCTGGCGGGCGCTTTCGTATTGCAGGTAGTTGGCCGGAATCCACAGTTTCAGGCCATGGACTTTGAGCGCGATCAGGTCGCCGCGCGAGGTCGGCGCCACCTGTTCTTCGAGGAAGTTGGGCGCGGTGGGGACGAGATAGAACAGCAGGACCAGAGCCGAGAGCGTGGCCGTCACCAGGAAAACGCCAAGCGGGATCAGCCAGCCGGAGCGCTTGCGGATCGTGCCATCGGTGTCCGAGTACGTCATGTCCATGCCCAGCGCGACTCGGCGAGCCTCGCGCAGAATCCTTAACATAGCCGGCGCACCGATCAGTCGCGGCATACCGGCCAGTGCGCCAGATAATTTCGAGGCGTGGCATGGAAGCCGCTATGCCGTGTTGCGAACGACACATTTTCGCCGCGGCGGACGCATTGCCGCCCGCCAACCCCATGCGTCCGCCGCGAGAAAGCTGAACAACGGTTCCTGTTCCATAATCGGGCGGCTCATAACGGCACAGATTCGCGCCCCGCGCCGCAAAACCCCAGGCATGCCGCCTGCATTCCTGCCTGTCAGCACAGGGTTTTTGCGGGGATACCGGCTTGTATAAGGACATTCTGCTGATCGCGTTCTGCACCCTCGCGGGTTTCACCGCGTCGGGCATCCTCGCCAACCTTTACCGCCTTGTGGCCAAAAAGCCCGACACGACGGTGGGGCGGCTGGGCTATGTCGCGGTCATGGTGGTGGCCGGCCCCAACGTGCTGTTCGAGAATGCCGCGACCTCGTTCCGTGCCAAGGACTGCTCCAGCTTCGCATTCTGGCTCGCCGCCGCGATCAGCGGCTATTGGAGCTTCGCGCTGGGCATGTTCATCGTCCAGATCGGGATGGCGGTCTAGCGGCTGAGCTCCAGCCCCTTCAGGTCGTTCGCCGCGCGCCAGTCCTCCAGCAATTTGATGAAGGCGATCGAGCCCAGGCCGTAGGAACCGTTGCGCGCCGCCAGCTGCGAGGGCTTGCCCTCGTTGTTGTAGTAGCCGGGCGTGCACTCCTCCAGGAAGCGCTGGCGCATCAGGGCCGTCGAGATGATGGTCTCGACCCAGGCATTCTCCGCCTCCTCGGATGCCTCGACCACGCTCGACTGGCGGTCCTGCGCCGTCTTGACGATGTAGGACAGGTGCTTGGACTGCTCGTTGATCATGTGCGGGAAGTTGGCGGTGAAGCCCGACTGCGTGTTGCTGACGATGAACACGTTGGGAAAGCCGCGCGCATGCATGCCGTGCAGCGTGCTGACGCCGTCCTTCCACTTGTCGGTCAAGGTCTGGCCGCCGCGGCCGTAGAGTTCGTAGCCGGCGCGCCTTGTATACGAGGTGCCGACCTCGAAGCCGGTGCCGTAGATCAGGCAGTCGAGCCTGTACTCCTTGCCGCCCGCGACGACGCCGTTCTCGGTGACGCGTTCGACGCCTTTGCCTTGCGTATCGACCAGCGTGACGTTGGGCCGGTTAAAGGTTTCGAGATATTCGTCGTGGAAGCAGGGGCGCTTGCAGAACTGGTTGTAATAGGGCTTGAGCGCTTCGGCGGTGCCCGGATCGCGCACGGTGCCTTGAGCGCGGGCGCGGATCTGCTCCATCTTCTCGAAATCGGCGAGCTGCATGGTCGTCATCAGATCGGCGCCGCCGCCCTCGGCGTTCGCCTTTCGCATCAGGGCGAGGAATTTGCCGATGATGTCGGTCCAGCCGTCGTTGACGAGGTCTTCGGCCTGCGGCACGCCGGAGACCAGGGCGTTGAAATTGTCCATCCGCGCCTGCTGCCAGCCGGGCTGCAGCGACTTGACCCAGTCGGGATCGGTCGGGCGGTTGTTGCGCACGTCGATGGAGGAGGGCGTGCGCTGGAAGACGTAGAGCTGCCTGGCGCCGGCGCCCAGATGCGGCACGCACTGCACCGAAGTGGCGCCGGTGCCGATGATACCGACGACCTTGTCGTTGAGGCCCGTCAGATTGCCGTTGGGATCGCCGCCCGTGTAGTCGTAGTCCCAGCGGCTGGTGTGGAAGGCGTGGCC
>CAYXMO010000318.1:1496-4095 GCA_964465935.1 uncultured Rhizobium sp. | reverse complement strand
CCGACGTCACGATCCCGGCCGGCGCCGACTACATCTCCGATCCGGTCGCGTTCGATGCGCCGCCGCTCAGCGACGTTGCGATCAGCCTGCGTTACGACGCCGCGCCGGCACAGCAGACCGGCCATCCCGGCAGCCGCGCCACCAGCTTCTACGCGCCCGGCGATTTCGTCTCGGCGGCGGAGCTGCCGAATGCCCAGCATGTCGATCATTGGTACCAGATCGAAGGCATCGACGTGCTCGCATCGCCGGATACTGCCGCCGTCGCAGTGCTGGGCGATTCGATCACCGACGGTCACGGCGCCACCACCAACGGCAACGACCGCTGGACCGACGATCTCGCCCGCCGCCTCGCGCCCCTGCACATCGGCGTCCTCAACAAAGGCATCGGCGGCGGCCGCGTGCTGCTCGATGGGCTCGGCCCCAGTGCGCTGGCGCGCTTCGACCGCGACGTGCTCGTGCCGGCCGGCGTCAAATGGCTGATCGTGCTCGAAGGCATCAACGACTTAAGTGTGCTGACGCGCGACGCGCCGGCGACGCCGGAGGCGCATGCCGCGATGGTCGCGGGCCTGATCTCGGGCTACGAGCAGATCGTGACCCGCGCGCATGCCCACGGTCTCAAGGTCTACGGCGCCACCATCCTGCCCAGCATGGGCGGCACCTATTATCATCCCGACGAGAAGAACGAAGCCGACCGCCAGGCGGTGAACGCCTGGATTCGTGGGCTTGGCCATTTCGACGCCGTGATCGATCTCGACGCCGCGATCCGCGACACGACGAACCCGGCCTGGATGCTGCCGCTCTATGATTCCGGCGATCATCTGCATCCGGGACCGAAGGGCTTCCAGGCGATGGCCGACGCCGTGCCGCTGTCGCTGTTCGCAAGAACGTCCGCGAAACCGCATAAAGGCCGCCGCAAATGAAACTGCCTCTCGTCGCGGCTCTGCTTTTTGCGCTCGCAGCGCCCGCCGCCGCCGCGCCGCAGATCGCGATCACCTTCGACGACCTGCCGTCGCACGGTCCATTGCCGCCGGGCGAGACGCGCATCGGCGTGGCGCAGAAGATCATCGACGCGCTCCACGCGGCGCGCGCGCCGTGGGTCTACGGCTTCGTCAACGGCCTGCGCACCGAAGATGATCCCGCCTCCACGCCGGTGCTCGACATGTGGCTCGACGCCGGCTTTCGGCTCGGCAATCACACTTACAGCCACATGAACCTCAATCAACACACCCTGGAGGAATGGGAAGCCGATGTCCTGAAGAACCGGGACTTTCGGCTATCGCTCAGTCCGTCGCGAAACATGCGGCGGTGGCTGCGCTTTCCCTACCTCGCTGAGGGCGAGACGGTCGCCAAGCACGACGGCGCGCGCCGTTTCCTGCAAGGGCATTTCTTCAAGATCGCCGGCGTGACGATGAGCTTCGACGATTATCTGTGGAACGCGCCCTATGCCCGCTGCATGGCCAAGGGCGACGCAGCGGCGGTCAAGCAGATGGAGGACGCCTGGCTCGCCGCCGCCGCGAACAGCTTCGACTATTATCGCGGCCTGTCGCATCAGCTCTATGGCCGCGACATTCGCTATGTCCTCCTGATGCATCTGGGCGCGTTCGACGCCCGCATGCTGCCGCGTCTGCTCGACTTCTATCGCGCCAAGGGCGTCCGGCTGATCTCGCTCGAGCGCGCGGCGCGCGACCGGTTCTACCGCACCAACACCGCGCGCTTCGCCCCCGCCGGCCCGGTGACGCTCGAACAGGCGATGACGGCGCGCGGCGTCACGTCCTTCCCGGCGCGCCAGGTGCAGGTGATGCCGTTCGACACGCTGTGCCAATAAGAATCTCACGCGGAGCCGCGGAGTCGTGCTCGTCTCCGCGACTCCGCGTGAACCCTAAGCGGTTGCCGCCTTCCAAGTGGTGGGCACAACAAGCGAAACGATCACCGCCACGACGAAGGTCAGCAGCAGGCTCACCACGATCACCGCGCCGGTCGGCAGGTCGAAGATCGACGACGCCGCCAGTCCCACCAGATAGCCGATCAACCCGACGCCGTAGCCGATGCCCAACCGATAACGCTCCGCGAACCGTTTTGCGGCCAGCGCCGGCACGATCAGGCTGGCGAAGACAAGATAGATGCCGACCAGCTGCACCGACTGCGTCACCACCAGCGCGAACAGGATGTAGAACCCGGCCTGGCCGATGCGGCGGCGAAAGCCGAACCACACCGCCAGCGCCACCGCGTACAGGATCGCCACCGGGATCAGGCTTGCTGTCGACACCCACAGGATTTGTCCGACCAGGAGGTCCTTCAGATGCTCGCCGCCATGCGGATTGTTGGCGAGGATCAGAAGCTCGACACAGGCCGCGACCACGAACAACACGCCGATCAGCGCCTCCTGCACTTCGGGCCATTTCTTCTCGGTCCAGGTCAGCGCCAGCGCGCCGACCAGCGCCGCCGTCACCGCTGCGACCTGCACGCGCCAGCCTTCCGGCTCGAAGCCGAAGGCGTCCGCCGCCGTCACGCCCAGCCCCGCCACCTGCGCGATGGCGAGGTCGATGAACACGATGCCGCGGTTGAGCACCTGCTGGCCCAGCGGCACATGCGTCGCCAG
>CAYXMO010000318.1:0-1396 GCA_964465935.1 uncultured Rhizobium sp. | reverse complement strand
GACTGCTGCAGGATCATCGGCAGCCAGCCGATCTCCAGCTCTGCGCCGTCGCAAACGGTGAGGTCGGCGGTGCGCGCCTTGGCGATCAGGCTCGGCCGCGCCTGGATCTGGTGCGGGTCCTGCGCCCCGGTGGTGGCGGTGTAGACCGAGACCTTGTCGCCGCCGATCTCGGTCGAGAGCGCCCCCCATTCGGGTTCGCAGGCGAAAACGCTTAAGTTTGCATAGGCGGGTGTGGCGAAGGCGAACGCGGCCAGCGCGGCGCCGATCAGAAGTGTACGCATGGGTTTTCTCCTTAGTAGCGATGGGCGCCGTGCGGCCCGTAGATGACGGTGTATTGGAACAGGATGGTGTCGTTCGGCTTGATGTCGGCTTCGTCGTGGCTGTACTGCACGCGCAACCGGCCGAACTCGCTGGTGTCGTATTCGAGCAGCGCGGTGGCGGCGCGCGGCGCATGGCCCAGATCGTCGAGCAGGCTGCCGGTGAGCAGCGGCCCCGGGTTCGATGTGCCGAGATCGGCATAACGCAGCCCGAAGCTCCATTGCGGCATGAACTGGTAGACGCCTTGCGCGTACCAGCCGATGCGGTCCTGCGAGAACGGGATGGCGTCGAAGGTCCCGCCCTCATGGCCGTAGAAGAACTCGCCCGACAGCGTCAGGTTGTTCACCGTCGGATTGCCGCCCGGCGCCCATTTGTAGACCAGACTCAGGATTCCCAAATCGTCGTTGCCGGTGAACAGATGGCCGTCGGTGTCGCGATCCTTCGCCCGCGTGTGCAGATAGGAGAGCGCCGCGAGATACGAACTGCTGTCGTTGATGTCGTCGCCGGTGTGGACGAAGGCGGTGAGGGTGCCTTGGCCGGCATGCTGCGCGCCCGCCGCGGGATAAGCGTCACCGCGGAAGATCTCCGCCCCGAATTCCAGGAACTGATCGGTCGGCGCCAGCCAGCGCAGCTGCAAGCCGTCGTCGCCATATTGCGAGTTCAGGAAGGCGCGATAGGGCAGCGGCGCGTCGGAGAACGCCCAATCGTGCGAATGGCGCTCGTTGAGATAAGCGATGCCCGATAAGAAACGACCACCTTTGAGTGTCAGCCCATAGGGCAGGTCTTTGGTCTGGATATAGGCTTCCTCGACCGAAAGGCTGTCGTCGTCGTGCATGGAAAAGTCGAGGAAACCCTGCAGATAAGGATCGATATTCGCCGCCAGCGAGACTTCCGATTCGCCGAGCGAGAAGCCGCGTATCGGTCCCGCCGCGTCGCCGCCTTGCGCGAAGCCGCGAATATGCGCGGTCGACGGATCGCGCTGCGAGGCGACGTAGAAGCCGTTCAGCACCGCGGCGATGCCGGGATTGAACGCGTTGTTGGACGCCGGCGCTGCGGGTGCCGGCGGCGGTGCGTCGGC